>NZ_KV790867.1:0-426 GCF_001807725.1 Granulicatella sp. HMSC31F03
ATAGTAATATGAGTTTCATTATTTGTGATAGCACAACACACAAGCCAGTCGATGTTGTAAGAGATAGAAAATCTTACAGTTTGAAAAACTATTTTCAACGTTTTGAACCTAAGACTAGATTAAAGGTAAAAACTATCTCAATCGACATGTACTTACCGTACATCCAATTAATAAAAGAAATGTTTCCTAACGCTAAAATTATCATTGATCCTTTTCACATCGTACAAGCCTTAAATAGAGAATTAAATCGAACTCGGGTACGTGTCATGAATAAGCATCGCTATAAAGACCCTAAATTATATCGAAAGTTAAAACATTATTGGAAGTTAATTTTAAAGAATCCTAATGAACTTCAGAACTATAAATATAGTCGTTATAAGCTTTTTGAAAGCTTTATAACAAGTAAAGGAATCGTGGATTATATCT
>NZ_KV790867.1:446-22164 GCF_001807725.1 Granulicatella sp. HMSC31F03
TTCAAAATACTTGTGAGCATCCAACTAGAACAAATGGCCCTATCGAAGGATTAAACAATAAAATAAAAGTACTCAAAAGAAATGCCTACGGCTTTAGAAACTATTACCATTTTAGGAACAGAATTCTTTTAATAACAAAAATGTTTGGCCCAAAACAAAAAGGAATTAAGCAACAATTAGTTGCTTAATCCCTTCCTAAAATTCTTCATCAACACTATTTGACAAAGAGCCATAAAATCAGTTCTTCCAATCACAAAAATTATCTAATTACACTATTCAACTATTAATTACTCTACTAACATCTTATTTATAACTAGATGATTGTCCTTGATAGTAATGATTTTATCATATCCAACCATCATTTCCTCTGAAATGTGATGTTCTATATCAATAACTGCTCCAGAATAAGTTTTTATCAAATCATTCAAAATTTTTGAACTCTCATAATCCAGCCCTGATAAAGCTTCGTCAACAAGTAAGCATGGTTTTTCAAATAATAATGCTCTTGCTAACTCTAACCGTTTTAATTCTCCACCAGACAGAGAATGTAATTGTTTATCCATTTTAGTATGTAACATCTCTTTTGTTGCTAAATGTTTCATTCCTACTCTTCTTAAAATTTCAATGACTCTACTTTCATCTATTGGACTATCAAACGTCAGATTAAACAGCAATGTTTCGTCAAAGATAAATGGGTTTTGAGAAACAACAGAAAAAAGTTCAATTCCTTTTTCTTGCCCATAATTGATTGTACCAGATAATATCTTCGTTTCCCCTAAAATAGTTTTTAAAAAAGTACTCTTTCCTGAACCTGAAGGTGCTTTGAATAATATCTTATCATAACTTCCTAGTGAAAAATCAATATTTTTAATCAATTCAATATCTTGATATCCTACTGTAGCTTGTTTAAATTCTAAGATAACTTCTGTATTTCTTGGTAACTCTAGCAGTTGCTCATATTCTTCGGCTTTACTATTAAGAGTTAGCACTTTATTCAATACTGGATCAATTGATTGAATCACATTATATGTAGAAGCAACAGTTATTAATGGAGATACAACCCTATCAGCTGCCATATAAATAGTAAGCAAACTCCCTACTGTCATATATCCATTTTGAACAGAACTTATTCCCAGCATTAATGCTATCAATAATGAGCACACATATAGTAAACTAATAACGGTATTAGCGATATTCTGATTAAAATCCATCTTAAAATAATTTTTTTCAGATACTCCTAACTTCTCATTCAACTTTTTTAGTACATTATTTACCACACCAAGTCTTTTCATCAACGGGCGTGCCTCTAAAAAATCTGTTAAAAATCCTATATATTGATCATTAGCTTCTTGCCAACGTATAGTTCCTTTCTTTAACCATTTTTTAGTTAACTTAGGAATTAGAGCAGGTATAGCTCCCAAACTAACAAAAAGTAAACCCACTAACATATTGATATTCATCAAAAATATAAATGTAACAACACCTTGAAGTGTACACAAAATCATAGTAAATACATTATTGATAAATTTTTGTTCAATTTGCTGGACTTCACTAGTAATACTAGTTATGTAAGAACTTGGTGATTGCTGTAAATTCTCTTTTCTAACAGAATTTACTGCATGTATATTTTTTAACTGATAATTTACATTTTGAATAAACTTTCCTTTAAAGAAACTAAATAGAAATTGTGATAAAACAATTAACAGTAAAAAAATCAGCCATAAAAATACTGTATGTATACTGCTATCAAAATCACTTTTGTTCATATAATCTGTAAATTTCCCTAAAAAATACGGCGCACCAATTCCATCAAGAGATAGTAAAGCTAAAAATAACACAGCACATATAAATATTCGCTTATTACCTACTAGTATGAATCTTAAGTATCGAAACATTCTGATTCCCTCCACTCTAATGTAGAAAATTCATTCAATGCTAACAATAATCCAGCACTTCCAGTTCCAAAATCAATAGAACACCGAAGCATTGCATATCCAGGGCATAATAAATTATAATCCTCATGTTCTCTATAAAGTTGAATATAAATATTTTTTAAACACTCATTTACATACTCTACATCAATAAATCCTAACCGAGCAGCTTTGCAAAGGACATACAGAATACCAGATTCTCCTTTTTCAAATCCCAGATGAACTGTAAAGTTAACTTTTATACCATTAATCAAATTTGCTAGATAATCTTGTAACTTTTCTTTTATGCCTAACTCAAAATATTCTAATGCTACATAAGTAATTCCAGCTGTTCCATATGAAAAATAGGGGAATAAGATATCTTTTTCGTCTCTTAACATAGGATGCATATATGTTTCATTATCACCTATCTCCCCCGAAGTAATATCAGATATTAATAAGGCTTCTCCAAGCATAATAATTTCTTGTTCTCCAACTTCCTTATATAAAGATAAAAGAAATAATGCAATACCCGAATTTCCAAATTCAAATCCTATTTTTTCTGAATTATATAATAATGGAAGTTCATTCTGTATACGTTTAAAAACTTTCTTAATAGAAATCAAATATTCATCTTTAGGTTTAATTTTATACACCTTTAACAGAACCCAAGCTAAGCCTGATAATCCCTCTCCAAAATTCAAAGATTCATTTGGGTCATTAACTTTATAACTTACATAACTCGATATTTTATCTGCTAAATTTTCAATATTGTTAATATTTTTTATTTTATCATCAAATTGTAATAATGTGAAAATCGCTCCTGCCAATCCCGAAGAAAAGGACATATCCTCAAACTCACTAGATTGTATACCATTTAGTAAATACTGATGCAGTTCTACTCTTTGTCTATAATATAGACCTTTCGATTTTATAAGAGAATAAGCAATTCCTGATACTCCATACTTAAAACTAAAATTATTTTCTAATAGCAATGGAGATACCACTCTACTTGTATCTGAGTTCAGTAATTTAATAGTCGAAGTAATCAAATCAATTTTCATTTTTTTATAGGATACATTCAATTCACTAAATTTAGTGATTACCTCTTTCTTAGCATTATCAATGAATAACAAAATATTGTCATCATTACATTGTCCTTTTATTAAGCCTACAATCAGCTTATATAGAGAGTCAGACAAGAAATATTTATTGCCCATTCGTTCCAATATTCTCTCATATGACTCTTTATCTAATTCTAGAAACGTACTACCTCCTACTAACATAGAGTAAAATACAAAACCTAATGAAATGTAATCTTTAGTTTTTAAATCCACATCCATATTATTTTTAGCTGAAAATGAAATAGTATCAAACACATACTGATCTTCAGTTGAATCTAAATCAATAGAACCATCAAAGTCAACAAAATATATTTCTTCACCATCAAAAAGTATATTGGTATTAGAAATATCTCCGACAACAATATTATATCTATGTATATCTCTCAACTTTAATAGACATTTTTTTAGAATTTCCTCTAGTTTTCGATAATAATTGATGTATTCTTTCTCGTCAGAGTTGGGAACTATAAAAGGATTATTAGTAGCCGCATAATTTCTTAATGTGTCACCAGGCATAATTGTTTCTACAATAAAATAATGCTCCCAATCAAAAAAACTATCTAAAACTTGTGGTACACCACTCATTCCGAGTAATTTATTTAATATTTTTTCTTCATTTTGCTTTAAATATACACTATCTTTTTTATCTCCAAATTGACATGTATACGGTCTTGCTTCCTTAATAATTCTATTTTCTGTTTTTTTGGTATCTATTGCTACATAAGTTCCACCAGCATTAGTATATCTCAAGACTTCTGTTATATCATATCTATTATTCAACAACTCATCATTTTCTTCTTCCTCAACTTCATTTATTGGGTCAGATATCCAATAAGGTAGATTAAAAAAAGGCTGATGATCATCAATAAAAATATCCCCATTCTCAGGATTTATTATACACAAGTCATGTATCATTTTGAATATTCCATATCTATAGTATACAATTCCACTATACTTTTTATCTGTTAAAATATAAGGACCCTCTATTCCACTTAAAATATTTCCTAATCCTTTTAAATGTTTCAGAAGTAAATTTTCCTCATCAATATAAATAGTTATAAACTTACCCGAACTTCCCCTATCCGCACTTTTTTCATTCATACGAAAGACTATTTTTTTATCTGCATAAAATTTGAAATTCAATCTATTTGTCGCACAATATTCTACAACTAATTTCAATATATGTTCACAATTCCAATAACATGCTGATATATGTATTTTCCATCCTGAAGGAGGCAATTCGCCCATGTTTATATCACAGAAATAATATATTCTATCTTGAACAATCTTATAATCCTTGTTAATTTTAGATAATGCTGTCTCACAAATCACTTTTAACTCATCTGAAGGCCCATAATCCTGAATTGGACAATAAAATATTTTATCAATATCTAATAAAATAGGTGAAATTTCCAAAATAATCCCTCCATTCTACGAATATATCTCCCACTGGAAAAACGAAAAAATAGTAGGAGATACTTGAAAGTTAATTAGAATATTTTTTAATTACAAAGCTATTTAATGGTACAAGATTGTACACAGGAAACGCTAAATCCGCTTGATAAAGGGATATTTACTTTTTTTGAAGCCATTTTCATTTTTTGTAATTTTAAAATTTTTTTCATAAAAATCACCTTTCGATTTAGAAATTTTAAATTCAATAATGCAAGTTACGTTTTTCACAAAAAACATTAAAAAATGATTAACTTTCAATTAAATTTTAAACAACTCCGATAATTTTGTCAATATATATTTTTACGGAATCGTTTACGCTGTCTAGGGGAATCATTTATGCTGTACAAGAAGTACCTTCACTTAAACCAGGATATGAAACAGTACATCAATTAAGAGAAGCTTTTAAGGAGCGAAATTTCAATGATTTCAAAGAAGAATTGATGAGTGTACAAACGAGACACCTGTCTGATGGATTAAATCGTGTTCTACAAATATTTATGAAGTTTTTACCGTATTTACAAAATACTTGTGAGTATCCAACTCTTTCAAATGGACCTATTGAAGGGATTAACAACAAGATTAAAGTACTTAAAAGAAACGCTTATGGCTACACTAGTTTCACTCATTTTAGAAATAGAATTCTACTAATGTCTAAACTATTTGCTCGAACAACTATAAAAGGAATTAAGCAATCTGACGCCGCTTAATTCCTTCACTAAAATTCTTCATCAACACTATTTGACAAAGAGCCATTTTTTATCGTCCTTTAAATACATTATCAAAATTGGTATTTTTCAAAAGATTATTATTACTTATTTGAGTTAAGTATATCTATTGTCTCATACTCTATATCTTCTAGTTCTTGCATACGATGAGTTATCATAATAACCGTTGTATTTTCTAATTTAGATAAATTGCCTAAAATCATTTTTGAGCTGGCAATATCGATACTTGAAAAACTTTCATCTAATAAAATAATCGGATTGGGATTTACCAGTAACCTAGCAATTGCAACTTTTTGCTTTTCTCCACCTGATAAATCCGTTATAGACTTAGTTAAGTCAATATCTAACTGTTTAATAATCTCCTTAAAATTATCGGATTCATCTTTTCCTAGTAAAATATTATCCCTGATGCTTGTGTCAAACATATATCCTTGTTGCCTTAAATAACTAAACAATTTGTCTGTGTTGTATTCTGTCATATTAATACCATCAATCAAAATGACACCTTTTTGGGGATCTAGTTGTTGTAATAACAGCTTAAATAGTGTGGACTTCCCTGTACCAGAAGCCGCGTTCAGTACGTACCATTTCCCTTTATCTAACCGTAAGTTAACGTTTCTAAATAACACACGATCTGTTGTATACCCGAATTCTAACTCTGAAATAGATACACTATTCCACGATAATAAAACAGGTTTTTCCACAGTTTTATCATTACTTGCTTCCAATTTATCAATTTTATCTAACAGTTGAACTGAGGAATGAATAATAGTCATATATTGATTAATCGCAGAAATTGAATCAAATAATTTCATTGCTAAATCAGTTGTAGACAGGATTGCACCCACTAAAATCAACTTATTTAGTATCAACAAACCTGTTACAAAAATGACAGCTAATTGACTAATTACATTTAGTAGAAAAATAATAAATGTGACTTTGCTCGTTTCTTTAGCAAGTAGCACTCGACTATTCTTAATTTTCAATAACTCTTGACTAAATGTATCCTGATAAAAATTTAATCCCCCAAATTCTTTTAGAACATCAATCCCTTTCATCATGTTATTAATTTTATTCAAGTAACTTTTATTCGCCTCAGAAACTTGATTTCCAGCATTGGACACCATTTTCTTTGTCAGCAAAGGAATAAAATATAATATAATCGACAAAATCAGACTAACTACGAATAACAAGTAATGGATGTAAAATAAAGCAATTAAAGATAAAATGGCACGCAACATAAATCGTATCATACCGAAAATACTTCTCAACACTTTATTTTCAATCATATTTACATCGTTTTGAAGAAAGGACTCAATTTCCTTTTGTTCTTGATTATCAATATAATTAGCTTTTATATTCCATGAAGCATATGACATATCACTACGCATATAATTAGCTATGTTTTGAATAACGATTTCTTGATAGACTGTCTGATAATATGAAATGATTAGACTAACGATCCATAATCCCAAAACAAGGAATACTTCATACATAAATACTTTTACATTTTGTTGGATAATATATTCAGCAACCTTCGTCATACGTAATGCAGCATATACTTGTAGCCCTGACACAGTAAATAGTCCAGCTATATTTAATATAATTCCCAACAACTCTTTTCTTAAATATTTAATCATTTCTATCCTCCTCCAAAGAACTCTAAAACTCAAAGTCAAGTGGGTTATATTTTTGGGACATTTATCTGAAGAAAATATGTATTCAGAAATAGTGTTCATCCTTCTTTAATTTCATACTAATCTTATCCGATTTTATTTTCTTTGTAAAAATATTCATATTAATAATACATTAAAAAACTCTAAAAAATAACAGCTTAAAATAATTTAAGCTGTGTAAGTATGTAAAAGGTGATGTAATTACCATTATACTAACAAACACTATAAACAACACGAAGTTAATCATAGGCAACACCTCCAAATAATTAGAAAGAAGATTGCAAAAAACTCCAAGCGCTACATCTTGTATAAATTTGATTAGTTTATTCGTTTGCATAGGATTCGAACCTATATCACCACCAACATTAAACTTATATCACATTTAACTGAATTACACAATTCATTTTTTAAATAAATATCCATCGGCTATGAAGTGCACTCCATAAGTTAGAGTTTGTGTCTAACTTATGGGGTGCACTTCACAATCTGGGGGTTTTAATTAGACCAAACAAGGAGAACGGAAATCCGTCCTCCTAATCAATTACGCTTATTTAATTAATTCGTAAATCGCTTCTGCATAAATCGCTGTAGATCTGAATAAATCCTCTAAAGCGAAGAATTCATTTGCTTGGTGCATTGTATCGATTGAGTCTGGGAATAGCGCTCCATACGCTACGCCACGTTCGAAGATACGTCCGTATGTACCACCACCGATTGATTGTTCATGTGCAGGTAATCCTGTTTGACGGTGATATACCTCTAATAATGTTGACACTAACTCATCTTCTGGGGATACATAGTGAGGAACTTGTGCTTTACCGTGAGCAACTGTGAAGCCATATCCTGAAGCAACTACTTCTGTCTTAATTTCAAGACCTTCAGCAGTGACCCCTAATGGATAACGGAAGTTTACTACAGCTACCCCACCTAATTCTGGAGTATACGTGAAGATTCCGGCATTAGCTGTTAATGGTCCCATCACTTCATGGTTATAAGCCACTTTTAAGTTTTTACCTTCTGTATCTTCATGTAATACTTCAGCAGCAAATGCTAAATATTTCTTCGCATTGCCTTTGAAGTTGAATTGGTTTAAGAATTTCGCTAAGTGTGTACCAGCGTTGATTCCTTTATCTGGAGTAGATCCGTGTGCTGATTTACCAACCACATCTAAGATGACTTTCCCGTCTAAAACTTGAGCAGTTCCTTCAACAGGATTTGCAGAAACATATGCAAAGAAGCGGTCCACCACTTCGTTTTCATTTGGAACAATAATTTCCGCATGCGCATCTTGAGGAACCATGTTTTCACGTAAGCCTGCATCGAAGCTTAATAATTGGTAATCCCCCTCTGATGCTTCACCTGGAATATCATAGTGTAATGACAGAATTCCTTTTTCCCCGTTAATAATTGGAAATGTTGCATCTGGCGAGAAACCAAAGTCTGGCATTTCTTCTGTTTGGAAGTAGCGGTCCATACATTTCCAACCGGATTCTTCGTCTGTTCCGATAATGAAACGAACACGTCTAGAAACTGGTAATCCTAATTCCTTAATGATTTTTAGCGCGTAGTAAGCTGCCATACTTGGTCCTTTATCATCACTTGATCCACGTGCATAAATACGATCATTTATAATTTGTGGTTCAAACGGATCTGTATCCCAGCCTGTCCCAACTGGAACAACATCCACGTGACCTAAAACTCCAAGAGTTTCTTTAAAGTCTGGATTTGGTGCAAATTCGATATGCCCCGCTAAGTTACCAACTTGTTTTGTTGTGAAACCATCACGTTCACCGATTTCCAAGAAAGCTTCTAGTGCTTCTTTAGGACCAGGACCTACTGGCGCTTCCTCTGTCGCTTTTGAATCATCACGTACACTGTCAATACGTAATAATGTAAATAAATCTTTTAATAAATCTTCTTTACGAAGTTCTACTTCTTTTTTCCAATCAATTGTCATCCAATCGCTCCAATCTCTATCAAGTAGATTCAATAGTCTTATCTTACCATTTTTACAAAGCGATGAAAAGCGGTTAAACACTTTCTAAAACAAATAAAAGCTTAGGATTTCTCCTAAGCTTTCGTTATTCATTGTTCATTAATGATTGTAGTTCTTCTTCGGTTAATGGTCTGCTCTCTCCTAACGCGAGACGCGCATCTAGCTTGAGTGTCCCCATTGTGAGTCGCTGCAAGTTTACAATGGTTTTCCCACAGGCTTTGACCATACGTTTTACTTGATGGAATTTTCCTTCTTTTATATGAATCTGAACAACCGACTCGTCCTGAGATGTCCTAAGAATATCAAGCTGTGCTGGCATACACTCTGTTCCATCCGATAACACAATGCCCCTCTCAAAAGTAGCGGCATCTTCAAGAGTCATCACGCCATCAACTCTTGCTTGGTAGATTTTTGTGACGTGTTTCTTCGGCGAAAGAAGACGGTGCGCCAACTCTCCATCATTGGTTAGAAGCAACAAACCATGAGTATCGATATCCAAACGACCTACCGGGAAGACCCCTTTTTTAAAATAGAGGGGATCGATTAAATCCAGAACAGTCTTATGAAGATTATCTTCTGTGGCACTCACGACTCCTTTAGGTTTATTCATCATAATATAGACGAATTCTTCATACTGAATCTTTTCACCATCAAATAAAATCTTATCGGTTTCGGGATCCACTTGAACTTTTCCATTCGTTACGACTTTGCCATTAATGGTAATTCTTTTGGCCTTTAATAAAGATTTGACCTCGGAACGAGTTCCAAGGCCACAATCTGCTAAACATTTATCTATTCTCATTATTTCATCCTCAATTTACGACGAATGCCACCAATTCGAGCGCCAAGCATTTCATCTGCTAATCGATTCTTCAGCGTAATCAGTCCGTATGTCGCTACTCCGACAAGACCAACTGCAGCAACTGCAATTAAAGCACGTACTTTACCACCAATTGGCATTACTTGTTTAATTGCAAATAATGTAATCGTAGAAGTCACGGCCATTCCAAAAGACGCAAGAAGTACTTGCCCAAATTTCTTCAATACATAATTCAGATCGAATCGAGTCAATCGAAGAACGTGACGACACATATACAGTGTAGCCACAAAGAACGCAATCGAACTTGCAATTAACGGACCTGCTCCGCCAAGGAAGTACATCATCATTGGTTGCCATAGCAATTTAATAATCACTGTAAATCCTAAAGCTTTAATGGCGATGATATGTTGTTCCATCGATTGTAAGATGTATGTGAACGTTACAAATAATCCTAAGAACACACACATGACGCATGAGACAACTAATAAATACGTTCCAGTTGGATCTGGTGAATAGAACACATTATAAATTGGTTCCGATACAATCGCCATCCCTACAGAAGCTGGAATCATAATATACGCAAATAATCCAAGATTGTTCGCTATGACGCGTTTAACTTCTTCACGGTCATTTACAGAATAGTGAGCCGCAAGCAGTGGCAGAGCCGCTGTTGAAATACTCATCGCTAGGGAAATAACAATCATAATAATTTTATTCGCATTAAATCCAAACAAGGTGATTAGTTCTTTACCTTCTTCAAAAGAGTAAGTCGTAAAGATTGGCACAAAACGTTGGAAGGTTTCTTGGTCAATCAAACTAATGATTTGGATACTTGATGTGACTAATACGAAAGGTAACGCCTCCCGCATTACTTCCAGAATAATCTTCCAGAAACTTAATGGACGTTCAGGACGACCCTCTTCCATTAATTCCATCATGCCTTTATGGTCGCGTAACATCTTATAAGCTAAGTATAAGAACGCAATAACCGCTCCGACAAAGGCCGCAAATGTAGAATGTGCTACAGCGATTACGAATCCGCCGTGGATGACACGCATCACAAAATACGTTAATCCTAACATATACAAGATACGGACTACTTGCTCCCATAATTGAGATTTCGCAGAAGCAGCCATCTCATTATATCCTTGATAGTATCCACGCATTAAGCTAAGCGGTGGAATAATGAGTACCGCAGGCGTTAGCGAACGGATAACCAAAATACTATCAGCAATCTCTTCAGGAGTAGCTCCTTTTGCAAAAAGTGGCGCTGCAAAATACATTCCTGCCGCAAAGACAAACCCTAAGAACGTCATAAAGAGCATTGTTCCTTTAAACAATCTCCAACTCGTCTTATAGTCTCTTCTTGCATGGTTGTCCGCTACGATTTTAGAAATTGCAACCGGAATTCCAGCTGTTGATATTTGTAATACTAATGCATAAATATTATAGGCGATAAAATATAAGTAGTTCGCATTATCTCGGTCGGCACCCATCCACATTCCCCAAGGAATGATATAGAGCGCTCCAAGTAATCTTGAGACGATATTCCCAATCGTTAACCAAGATGAACTTTCCAAGAGAATTTGTTGCGAATTTTTCTGATTTCGAATTTTATCACTTAGGCCTACATAAGGCTTTCTTTTAAACATATATTGATAAATCCTCTTTCTTAAATTATACCAACCATAAGAGTACATTATTTTAAAGTAAATTGCTAGCATTCTTATGAAACCTTAAGCAGTTACTAAACTTTGCATAAAAAAGAACCGAGCCATTTAGCCCGATTCTTTCTATTGATTTGATTAGTCTAATAAACTTGTTTGTCCTTCTTCTTCCACTTCAACAGGAGCTGCTACTCCAATGCCATAGTGAGCACGAACTTTTTGGTTCAAGTCGGCAACGACTTCTGGATGGTCTGCCAAGTATGCTTTTGCATTCTCACGACCTTGACCAATCTTCTCGTCGTTATATGCGTACCATGCACCACTCTTCTTCACGAAGTCAAGGTCTGCTGCCATGTCGAGTAATTCCCCAAGTTGAGAAATTCCTTCTCCGTACATGATATCCACAACAGCTGTTTTAAATGGTGGAGCCACTTTATTTTTAACAACTTTAATTTTAGTTTGGTTCCCTAAAATTTCAGTACCTTGTTTGATTTGATCTGCACGACGCACTTCTAAACGAACAGTCGCGTAGAATTTCAATGCACGTCCACCAGGCGTTGTTTCAGGATTTCCGAACATAACGCCCACTTTTTCTCGAATTTGGTTGATAAAGATTGCGATTGTTTTTGTTTTGTTAATAGAACCTGATAACTTACGTAATGCTTGAGACATTAAACGAGCTTGAAGCCCTACGTGTGATTGTCCCATGTCGCCATCGATTTCGGCACGTGGAACTAACGCAGCAACTGAGTCGACGATGACAATGTCAACTGCTCCTGATGATACTAACGCATCTGCAATTCCTAATCCTTGTTCCCCTGTATCTGGTTGAGATAATAGTAATTCATCAATGTTTACGCCTAAAGCTTTTGCGTATTCTGGATCTAGAGCATGCTCAGCATCGATAAACGCTGCTACTCCACCACGTTTTTGAACTTCTGCAACCGCATGAAGTGCAACAGTTGTTTTACCTGATGATTCTGGTCCGTATACTTCGATGATACGTCCACGTGGGAACCCACCTACGCCTAATGCGATATCTAATGCAAGAGACCCTGAAGATACTGTTTGGATTTGTGTATCTACTTTTTCTCCTAATTTCATTACGGCACCTTTACCGTAGCTCTTTTCAATTTTCTTTAACGCATCTTCCAATGCTCTTTGACGATTTTCATTTTCTGCCATGTTTTAATTCCTCCACGAATTTTAAGTCAAACATATTGTACACTATGTTCTATTCTATACGCAAGCAATATGCGAACATTTGTTCTCATTTTGTTCGGACTTGTTTTAATAAATATTTTCTGAGTAAATTCCATCCATGTTGTACCGCGAATTCACGATTATCGTTACGATTACGTGCAAGGTGTAATTCAAGAACTTCTACGTCTGTCCTGGAAGCTAATGCGACGAAAATCGTTCCGACTTCTTTTCCTTCCATTTCACTTGGCCCTGCTACTCCCGTAAATGAAATGCCTAAATCGCTTTGATAATGGAGTCTTGCTTGTTCCGCCATGGCCTTGGCACATTCTGAGCTGACCATACCGTATTGATCCAGCAATGTACTATCGATTCCTAGTTGCGTTTCTTTCGCTTCTCTTTGATAAGCGACTGTTCCTCCTTGGAAGTAGGATGAGCTTCCTTCAAAGGCAACGACACTTGCTGCAAACAATCCTCCTGTCAAACTTTCGGCACAGGCAATCGTGAGTCCAGATTCTTTTAGTAAACCGACAGTCACTTCTTGCAATGTATTGTGATCTCCATATCCATAGAAGAATTCTCCTACTTTCGATTGGATAAGTAGTTCCATTTCATCAAGAAGATCTCTGCACTCTTCTTCTGTTTCCCCATTAGCCGTTAAACGAAGCATCACTTCAAATTTACCAGCATATGGTGCAATCGTCGGATTTGTTTGTTCTTCGATTAAATCTTCTAAAATGGTTACTAAGCGAGATTCTCCAATTCCAAAGAAGCGTAAGTAACGCGATTCAAACAAATCCACTTTGCTCACTTTCTTACGTAAGAAAGGCAACACTTCTTTTTGCATCATCATTTTTAATTCATTTGGTGGTCCAGGTAGAACAATGAATTGACGTCCATCTTTTTCAAAACCACACCCTACTGCAAGTCCGTTATGATTTTCAAAAACGGTTCCGCCTTCGAAGGTTAATGCCTGTCTTCGATTATTTTCACTCATGTCGCGATGAGAACGGACATGAAACTCAATGACTTTTTGAAGAGCTTTTTCATCTTCAACTAGTGGCACTTCTAAAAAGCGCGCCAATACTTGCTTGGTAATATCATCTGTTGTTGGCCCAAGTCCGCCAGAGAGAATAATCAACTCACTTCTTGAAGCAGCTAATTCAATTGCTTCAACCATTCTTTCTTCATTATCACCAACCACTTGTTGATAGTAAGTTGGAATCGAATTTTTCGCCAATTCTTGTGCTAAATATGCGCTATTGGTATTTACAATTTGACCCATAAGTAGTTCAGTTCCGACTGCTATAATTTCCGCATTCATTTTTTCGCCTTCCTTACACTCTTTTTCGTAAAAATATAAAGCCCAAAACAATAATGTTTCAGGCTTCATTTGTTATTCTGTTTTAGTAAATGAATCCGCAAATACATGTCGATTCTTTACAAAATAATCCAAACCTGAATAGATTGTAAATACTAAGCAACTATATAATAAGATTTGTCCAATTGGAACTCCAATTGGCTTAAAGAACAAATCATCCGTCAACAAAAAAATAATCGCCAACATTTGAGTAGCAGTCTTCACTTTTCCTGGCCAGGCCGCAGCCATAACTTCTCCATCATTTACTAGTAATAGTCGTAGACCAGTTACTGCTAATTCACGACAGACAATGATACTAACCACCCATGCAGGAGCTAAACTAAATGAAACAAGCATGATGAACGCTGTCATCACTAACATTTTATCTGCTAAAGGATCTGCAAACTTCCCAAAGTTTGTTACTAATTTGTATTTGCGTGCTAAATAGCCATCAAGATAATCTGTAAAGCTAGCTACCGCGAAAATAATCATTGCCAAGAAGTGTACAATGTTTATTTGTGAACCTAAAAGATTCATCGCACCGAACACTTCACTTGGCAAACTCATGAGAACGATAAATACCGGTATCATGAAAATTCTCATTACGGTTAATTTATTTGGTAAATTCACTGAGTTTCTCCTATTGTACTGTAATATAAATTCTATTTGCAGTTGAACCCTCTGGAATTTTTAGTTCAACGCCTCCAACGGTAATCGTTCCTAAAGGTGTATAACCAAAATCCATGCGAATGGTTGTTGTTCCTTCTGGAATAGAACCAGAAACTGTTTGACCAGTACTTGGTACTCCATCCGCGACAACTGTTCCGTCTGCAGAGATTTGAGCCCAAAGATCGGTTCTTGCTTGGTTCAACACCTTAACCTCTAGAGGGAATTTACTTACTTGAGCAGTATAGTATAAAGCATTCCCATTCGCGTATGAGTAATTTACACTAGTAACTTCGGGAGCTTTTGTTGTTGTAGTAGCAACCGTTGTTTCTTGTACAGCACTTTGCTGAGTCGTTACTTGTGTGGTAACCTGATTATTTCTTTGACTACGAGTGTTTAAAACCGCTTGTCCAATTGCAAAAATAATCGCTACTATGAACATTCCCAATAAAATTGTAGGGAAATAATTCTTTAAAGTATCAGATATTGAAGACCATTTACTCTTATTCTTATTTAAACGTGTACGATTACTTGTTACTGAAGCCGAAGTAGCTGTAGAAGTCGTTGTTTTAACAGTTGCTTGTGGAATTTCTGATGCATGTTCTTCTAATAAAGCTGCACCGTCTAAACCAACTGTGTCCGCAATCTGTTTAATGAATGCACGTGTATAAAAAGCACCTGGCATCAAGTCAAAATCATTATCTTCAATTGCAATTAAATAACGTTTTTGAATTTTTGTAATTTGTTGCAAGTCATCAAGAGTATATCCTTTTAATTGCCTTGCACTTTTTAAAATTTCTCCGATTGTTTGTGTCATCATTTCACCATCTTTTCATTTTCTCATTGAAAAGTATACCATATCTTGAAAATGAAAAAAACAAAAGAAGTTGCTATCTAGCGTTTAGTTTATTTTACAAACTGAATAATTAGTGTATCTTCTTTCGTGTGGCCATTTGGAAGGTATGCCTTTAATATAAATTGATGTGCTTTCTCGTTCCATTCTACCCTCACTATGCCATTAGAAAATTGAATATTATCCGGAAAAGTCATTTCATCCCCTTTAAAAGAAAGCCTTTGACGCACTGTTTGACTCGCCATCTCGAGCAATAAATCCATTCGATACCCATCTTCTAGAAGGCGATATTCAAGAGTGTTATGGGCATGAATTTTTAATAGAGCAATGATGAGGAAACTAGCAATAGCAAGGAGTGCTAAAAACTGAAAAAGTAATGTTCCTTTTCTTTTAGGGTTTATCATTTTTCTTTTCCTTTACCTCTTTCACTTTGATGTAAATAACACGATTCTTTGGTGCAAAATTTAATCGAAAAGTATTCCCTTGATTCAGAGTTGGTGACATCAATAATCTGCTACCATTTCTTTGAATGGATAAGGAGCGAATGCCGTAGAGAAATGGTTGGTGTCCTCCACTTCCTCCTGATCCTTTATAAATCTTCCCTCCGTCCCTCCAACTAGAAACTAATGTAATCACCTCTGTTTTCTCAGATGTCATGTTTTCAAAATATGCAATATAAGGATTGTAGCCGTTAAATGACTTCAGTCTATATCCAGCATAATTATAATTCATCTGTTGTACTGCTACATGCCATTTAATATCATCAGGAACATTGAGTCGATCTTTGATTTTTAAAAACGCTGTGCAAAGTCCCATAAATACCACTAAACTAATAGAGATAATGACAAGAGCCAAGAGGTGTTCAATGAGAAGAAATCCGGACCTTTTTCTCGGTAATTGCATTGATGTGGAACACCTCCTTATATTCTCCACAAGATACTGTTACTATTGTTGGCGAGCCTGTTGAAGTTAGCTTTTCTAGTGTAACTTTTTTCATCTTTTGAAACTCTTCATTTGGTAATTTATCTATAGCTATAGGATAAGTAGCGCTAGCTTGTAAATCCATTAGCTGTGTAGATGCTGCATCCAAAAAGCATCCTTTTAGTTGCTGCCGGTGGTACAGTTGCCCAACCGTAAAACTGATTAAGGAGACAATAACCGATAAAACCATAAGCCCTATTAACGCTTCAAGCAATACATATCCTCTACTTATCGGTAATTTCAACATGATACTTAGCCTCCCCCAATTGAAAAACATAAGTGTATCTGCGATTCTGCCCATCAAAAGTCACGGATGAAAATTGACTTACATTCCCACTATAAGGTTTGAAACTATACGTTTGAATTGAATAACTCTTCATTGTATCTGGAAAACGAATCTTCTTATCCAATTCTCTAGCTCCATGACAATTTAATTCCACTAGGCCACCCGAAACTGTCACAAATGAACCTTTGCCCGTTGAAATAGCTGTAATCTGTGCTGTATCCATCACTTGCTCAAACTCTCTAAGAAATACTTCTTCCTTCCAATTTACATAGGAACGACTAATCAAAGGTGGTGTCAGTATAAGTAAAAAGCAAGCAATGCCAAGCGCAATTAAGCATTCAACGAGTGTAAATGCTCTTTTCTTCATAATTATTGAGCATCAGGCGTGATAAGCTTAGGATCTACCTTTTTATAAGCTTCCATTTGTTTTTGATCAATATACTTTTTGTTAAGCAATTCTTCTACCGTCGGAACTTCTTTTGTATTATTTTGCAGCATATACGATTGTTGTTGAGTCTTGACTACATTCACAATTGCTTCGTCAGCTTTCTCTTGTGCAGTCTTTCTTTGTTGCGAAATATTCGGAATAATCAGTAGCATCATCAAGCCAATAATAAAAAGACACACGAGCAATTCGATTAATGTGAAACCTTTTTTCTTTGTTTTCATTTTCATTTTAATTTCCTCCAATCATTGTTAATGTCGGTAGTAATAAGATGAGATACATGGAAACGATGAGAAACCCAATTCCCATCAGGAGTATCGGTTGTATCCATTTGATTTTCTTTTCGATTCCTTTGGAAAATTCTTCAAGCATTTGATCTGCGTATACCTTTAGTTGAACATCCAACTGTCTAGTCTTCTCTCCTTCTAATACAAGCCAAATAAATTCTTTTCGAAATAGTCCTATTTTCTCAAGCGCACCCGAGAAAGATTCTCCTCGGACTAGTTCTTGTTCAATTTTTTCAGCAAGAATTTTTGAAAGGTTACTCGTTCCGTCCTTCTTCATTTCCGTAACCATAGTTAGAAGAGATTGCCCATTCCCTAAAAAATAAGAAAATTCTCTTGCATACAAAAAAGTGACATATTGTTGAACACTCTGTCCAACAATCGGGAAATGAATCAGACTTAGAAATTGATGATATGAATCCTTTTGTTTCCAAAAAGAATAAATAAGAAAAGAGAGAATCATTCCAACCCCAAGAATAACGAGTGAAATTTGCGGTAAATTTTGGAACCCTAGCCATATCCAATATAGAAATCCACTCTGCTTTAATTGTTCCTCTTGAATCATACTTCCTAACTGATCGAGTAATAATACTCGGATACAAAGAATCATCCCAATCACAAAGATAAAAAGAAAGGCTGGATAAATCATTGTTTGATGCATTTTTTTCTTTTGCTTTAGCTTACGGATTAAAAAATCTCCAATAGAATCACAAGCTGTCTCGAAGCTTCCAAATTGCATCGATAAATAAATTTGAGAAGTATGAGTTTCTGAAAAGCCAACCTCTCTTAAACATTGATCAAACCGATGTCCTTCACTCAACAATTTTCTCATCTGTTCTATCTGACTTTTCTGTGCATCAAATAAATACTCTAAAAATTTTAAGGACTCATCTAAACTAAATCCTTCTTGTAATAGATGAGACAATTGAAGCATGAATCTAGCTTGTATGTCCGCTTTCCATTTCTTAGATAATTTGATAGGTTTCGTAAGTTTTTTCAGTAATATATCCCAATGCATAAGCCTTTCTTAACACCTTATTAAAAGGATGAATCCTTTCTTCGTCTCTTTCGAACTGATTCTTGTTTAAAAAGTTCGAAATGTTACGATTCGTTTCAATTTCAAAAACCGTTCCTCTTTTTTCTCCGTTCGCTAAGTGATTGCAATAGATTTGGCATTCTTGCTGACACAGAGCGCAGTATCTTGGAAGTAAACGCTGTGAACAAATTGCGATAATCGTTTGTTCTAACATCGTCTTACTAACTCCAAGTTCTATTAGTCTAGAGATGACACCATTACAATCTTTAGCATGCACCGTCGCTAAAATTAGATGCCCTGTTAAAGCAGCACGAATAGCCATTTTTGCGGTCATTTCATCTCTGATTTCCCCAATGAGAAGAATATCAGGATGATGTCTTAAACAGCTTTTAATTAAAAGTTCGTAAGTAATCCCCGCTTTTTCATTAATTTCCGTTTGAAGAAACATAGGTTCATGATATTCAACTGGATCTTCCATTGTAATGACCTGTAACGTCTTTTCATTCATTCTTCCTCTAAGTAGGGAATACATGGTACTTGTTTTTCCAGAACTAACAGGACCAGAAAAAAGAATTAATCCACTTTTATATCTAAGAAACTGTTCTAATAATCTCCAATCCTTTGGAAAGTAGGTTGTCGCTTGGATAGAAGTATTCTCTTTTTTGGAACGATGTAATAGTCGAATAACCATTGATTCCTTTTGCTTAAAATTGGTAATAATAGATAATCGTAACTCAATGATTTGATGAACTGAGAATTCAAAAGTCAGTGACCCACTTTGAGGTCGTCTTCTCTCCCCAACATCCATCCCAGCTTGGTATTTCAAATATGAAATAAACTGTTCAGCGATTTTCGTTGAAACTTTCCTTAGTTCTTTTAAACCATTAACATCTCTTAGATAAAATACATACTCCTCTCCAATGGGCAATAAATGAATATCATCCAACTGGTGGGAAATGGCTTGTTTAAAGATTTCCTCGGCTAATTCATTCATTTCCATATCTCTTCCTCCACTCTTTGACTAGTCATAATGAGCTATGAAAAATGAAATGAAAAAGCCTCTCAAAATAAAAAAACGTTGAAGAAAATCTTCAACGTTTTTCTCTCTATTTAATTTTTTTCAAAGTTCCTAAACCGACTCCAAACATCGCACCTAATGCATCAATAAAAACATCTTGAATCAAAGGAGTTCTTCCAGGTGTGATTCCTTGATGGAATTCATCAGTAATTGCGTATAAAACGGTTATAAAGAAAGCTAGAAATTGAGGGAATCCTTTCTTTCGAACATGAACACTTAATCCTCTTGTCCATTGGTAGCCAATGAAAAAGTAAGCTAAAAAATGGGTTATTTTACGAATAAAAAATTCAACGAATTGAGCATAACCTAATGAAGGAATACTAATCGTTTGTCCCGCATATTCAAACTTAATCTTTGAAAGCAATTCTGAAAATGGTTGAGAGGGTAATCCTTTTTGAATCGTCGCTACTAAGGATTGATCTTTGTAGGACATACTAGAACTAACAAATATTAGAACCATCGCTGCAATTGCTAAAGTAATCGCAATTGTTCCTTTAGTTTTTTTAGACATAAAACCTCTCCTTCTCTTAAACTTTCTCCATTATGAAAGACACTCTCCTTGAAGTCAAGTTTATTTTAAAAATCTTAAATTCGACAAATATTAACTAAAAAATAGATAAATATTCATATTGACGCCCAAAAATGAAAGCGTTACAATAAAATAAAAACCGTTTTAGGGAGGGTCATACAATGGAACGTTATACGCAGGATTTAAGTTTGTTAGTGAAACAAATTGAATTGCTTGAGGAGCAACAACAAAAACAATATTTTTTCTATAATTTATTTTCTCCAGATCCTAATCCTTATAATAAGGCATTTGAAGAAATTATTGAGTATTTAATTAGTTCTAGTGAAGCTACTTTTTTAATCCATCATTTTGAAGATTTTTCTCATACTCTTTCTATCCAGCAACAAAAGCAATTTCAAAAATTGAATGATTATTATCTTCGTCATCAGTTTTCTACCCACTGTTTTCATAAGCCTTATTCTGAGGCTTTGTACACATTAACCGCAATGTGGATTAAAGGCCTTCGTGGAGAAAGCATCATTAATTTATTCCCTCACCTCAATCTTCTAAGAGAATTTTTCCATTTAAAATATCAAAAACAATTAAATATGAATGAAGTGAAATATATAGATGTTCTCAAATCCATATATGGAGTAGAACTTACTGAATTCTATTATCAGCATATTAAAGAAAGTAAAGCTTCTTTTTTACGTTTATATAGAGATTATATAGAAACCTTTCCAAGCGAATACATTCCAATTCAACATTTACATTTGAGTAAAGAGGAAACGATGTCTGTGTTATACGATATTATCCGTATTGCACAATCCGTTATTTCGAAACAAAGCATCCTTATTAATTTTGGCCCAAATCCTTTCCCAACCATCTACCAAAATGAAGAGACCATTTATCTTAATTTAGGTATATTTACAGATTTTGTAAGTGCCCTAAACCAATGTCTAAAATTACTAGGAGAAGTTTTTATATTAGATTATAATCACTCTGTAACAACAAACGATAAAAGTGAAACAGAACAAAATTTTATGAAATACTCCATCATTGGCTTTTGTACACTTCTCCCTTTATTAACAGATAGTCTTACAAAAGTAATCGTCAACAAAATTTCCCCAGAAAAAAACGGGGATCCTGCCTTTCTTGAAAAGATTCATGAAGAACTGACTTTCCATTACTTTAAAACAAACAAAATCAATAATAGTATCGAAAGTTATCAACCCCTCCAAGAAATGCTAAAATATTTCATCGAACTAGAAATTGAAGAAGAATGGTTTGATAAAAAATTTGATTCCCTCGATTTATCTCATCAATGGAATTTGCGCATTGAACAATATTTAAACAAAACTCCTCATTCTCATGTCGAGGGAGTTTTAAGACACTCCAATTGGACTAAAGGAGAAATTGGAGTTGCTTTTGGAAAACTATCTGGGTATTTTTCTATCTTTTGTAGTGGTTTACCAAAAGAACCTTATGACCATCCTTTTTCAGAGTTTTTAGAACATTTTTCTGGAGGTAAACTTCGTTGGTGGAGACCGAAATATCAATTGTACAGTAAGCTAAAAATGAACGACGAATCCTATAAATGCTGCTGGGTATTTTTTGGTTCTATAATTTTTAGGGTTGATGGAATTTT
>NZ_KV790868.1:0-13018 GCF_001807725.1 Granulicatella sp. HMSC31F03
TTCGGGTTCGGCAGTTCGAATCTGCCCCCCTCCATTTTTTGGAGTTGAATTTCAAACTATTTAGGGGTATAGTTTAAAGGTAGAACAGCGGTCTCCAAAACCGTTAGTGTGGGTTCGATTCCTGCTACCCCTGTTACTTTAATATTATGGCGACCGTGGCGAAGTGGTTAACGCATCGGTTTGTGGCACCGACATTCGGGGGTTCGATTCCCCTCGGTCGCCTATCTTGGGGTATAGCCAAGCGGTAAGGCAACGGACTTTGACTCCGTCATTCGTTGGTTCGAATCCAGCTACCCCAGTTTTTTTATAGTTTGATGGCGGTATAGCCAAGTGGTAAGGCAGAGGTCTGCAAAACCTTCATCACCGGTTCAAATCCGGTTACCGCCTTCCTGATATGCCGGCGTGGCGGAATTGGCAGACGCGCTGGACTCAAAATCCAGTGCCCGCGAGGGCGTGCCGGTTCGACCCCGGCCGCCGGTATATGTGTAAAGACAAGGTTCTTATGACCTTGTCTTTTTTTGTTTTAACGATGAGTATAACCATTTAAATTCATTTTGTATAGTGGCATAAGTTGATGTGAAGTCTGCTTTGTTTTACTATTGAATCAGATATTCTAATTTTTAGAAGGGTAGTTCATCAGTTCCATGTTCGAAACAATATACTATACATTTGTATCTTTACTTCTTTATTTTATAATCCTTTTTTTCTCGCAAGTGCTATATTCTGTTTTGAAAAGAAAGAAGACTTCATTAGAACTTTTAAAGATTATAAGAGATCTTTTTAAAACAATTGTTTTCATAGTGCTACTAATATATGCAAATATTTTGAATTTATTGTCTTTATCAGTAAACTTTGTATCTCTTTTCTTTTTCGGATTGTTTACTCTCTTATTTATTTTTTTATTTACAAAAAAGGATAATAGTCATTATCCTTTGCATACAAAAGTTTCAGCGATTCTTCTTTCACCTGTTATTGAAGAAGTGATTTGTAGAGAAATTGCTTATAATTCTGATTATGTTTGGGTTTCTTATATACTGGGAACGATCATCTTTATCTTTTTCCATTTTGCTTTTGACTTTAAGAGCATCATTTATTTTCTATGTATGTCGAGTTTGCTTTTCCTTTTAAGGGAACAATCTGGTTCAGTTCTAAATTCTATTCTTCTTCATATGATGATGAATCTAACCGTTATTTATAGAAAATAATCATCTTAGATATGTTTTTAATTTATGAAACACGAAAGCCCAACGAAAAAGTATCGTTGGGCTTTTTAGACTGTACTATTTTTTATAAAAGGCATTTAGTAATTTAAAACAGAGGGCTAGATTGAGAAGAATAATGAGTAGTGTGAGGATAGAAGAAAAGTATAGGTATAAAGAGCTTTGTACTAGTTGATGAATCCATATTGAACAACATAATCCTGTTACGATTCCACTCAAAAGACCAGGTATATATCTTTTTAGATAAAGAGTTTGAAATACATGGATTACAATGTGATAGTTATATGCGATGATGATTGTTTGATAAATTGTAAAATCACCCACATAAAAACTATAGGCTAGAAAAGCTAAAAGAATTAGAAATTCCTCGAAGACGATTAGGTTAAACTTAAAAGGAAAATAGAGTTCCTTGAAATTTTTAAATTTCGAATTATCAACCAGAGAGGACATAAATGAGGGCATAAGAAGAATCTCTTCCATTTCGTGAATCATAAATAAGCTAGGAAATAGTAAATAGAACGCGATTGAATCCATAATGTGAACCTTCTTTATTAAAAGTTTGTTTTATGTTGAATATTATACCAAGAAATGGAACCTGTTATGAAATATTGACATTTTCTACTACTTAAAATGGTTAATTTATCAGCTATTAGTGACACTATTGTTTGTATCGTTTATAATAGAAGAGATAGTAGAAATATTTATATTTCAAATTTAAGGAGGTAAGTATGCGAGTCGGTATATTTACAGATACGTACTTTCCACAAGTGAGTGGGGTTGCTACTTCAATTCGAGTACTAAAAGAAGATTTAGAAAGACAAGGGCATAAGGTCATTATTTTTACAACTACTGATCCAAAAGTGACTGAGCCAGAAGAAAATATTGTACGATTAGGTAGTGTTCCTTTTTTTGCGTTCAAGGATCGTCGAGTTGCGATTCAAGGGCTGGGGAAGGCTTATCGAATTGCGAAAGAAAATGAATTGGATATCATTCATACACAAACTGAATTTAGCCTTGGATTAGCAGGCAAACTAATTGCTGCTATGTTGAAGATTCCAACGATTCATACGTACCATACAATGTATGAAAAATATTTACACTACATTGCAAAAGGCAAAGTGCTACGTCCAAGTCATGTGGCGTATATCTCTAAAGCGTTTTGTAATCAAACAAGTGGAGTAGTTGCTCCTAGTCAAATGACAAAAGATAAGCTACTTGAATATGGAGTGCTTCAGGAAGTTCGAGTGATTCCAACTGGAGTCGTTGTTCCTCCGCAAGAACCAGATATAGCGAAAACTTTAAGAAGTGAGCTGGGGTATTCGGATGATGAAGTGGTATTACTATCACTCAGTCGTTTGTCTCAAGAGAAGAATATCGCTGCAGTGATTGCTGCGTTACCAGCTATCGTAGCAAGTAAGCCAAATGTACGCTTATGTATTGCTGGTGGCGGACCTGAAAGAGAGAAGCTCGAAGCGCAAGTGGCAGAACTTGGCATGAACGATTTTGTTCAATTTGTGGGCGAAATCAAAAATGAAATGGTCTATAAGTATTATCAAATGGCAGATCTTTACGTGAATGCTTCTGAATCAGAAAGTCAAGGATTAACCTACCTAGAGGCACTTGTTAACCGCGTTCCGGTAATCGCTAAGAAGAATGATTACTTAAGCGGCCTGATTACAGCAGATGCTTTAGGAATGTTATTTGAAACAGACGCAGATATTGCCAACTGTGTCTTAGGCTATATTGAAAATCAACTAGAAAACGAAGCGGAAGTATCAGTATTACAAGACCAATTATTATCGGAAATTTCTTCTGAAACATTTGGAGAAAGAATTGTAGATTTCTACGAAGCTGCAATTAATGGCTATCAATGGAATCAAGAACATTCGCATAATATTATGAATCTGATGAAATTTTTACGTTTATCAACAAGTGAGTTAAAGGATGAAGAAAATGAAAATTAATACAGTAGGCTTTGTTGGCACTGGCGTGATGGGGAAATCCATGATTCGCCATTTGCTGAAAAAATATAATGTTGTAGTGTACAATCGTACGAAAGAAAGAGCATTAGACCTTCTTGAAGAAGGAGCGATTTGGGCGGATACACCTACAGAAGTTGCTAATCAATCGGATGTGGTTTTAACAATTGTAGGCTATCCAAAAGATGTAGAAGAAGTGTACTTCGGTGAACAAGGAATCTTCAAGTCTACGAAGGAGCATCTTGTTGTAGTGGACCTTACAACAAGTACCCCAACTCTTGCTAAACGCATCGCAGAAGAAGCTACTAGTCGTTCGTGGGCGGCTCTAGACGCACCTGTTTCAGGTGGAGATCTTGGTGCAAAAAACGGAACTCTTTCCACAATGGTTGGTGGGACAGAGGAAACATTAGAAAAAGTATATCCAGTATTGGATTGCTTCTCTAAGACGATTACGTTGCAAGGAACTGCAGGTGCTGGGCAACATACAAAAATGGCTAATCAAATTATGATTGCAGGAACGATGACAGGTTTAACAGAGATGCTCGTTTATGCAAAAGCTGCAGGACTTGATTTGGATAAGGTATTACAAACAGTTGGTGCAGGAAGTGCGGCCAACTGGTCACTCTCAAATTATGGACCTCGCATTTTAAAAGAAGATTATTCTCCAGGATTCTTTGCAAAACATTTCCTTAAAGATTTAGGAATTGCACTTGATGAAGCAGAGAGAATGCGTCTATTTTTACCAGCAACTTTACAAGCGAAGAAACTATACGAAACGCTCTGTGACGATGGTTTTGCAGATGATGGTACCCAAGCTTTAATCAAATTATATTGGAATTTACCAACTGAATAAAATTCTCTTAAAAGAATGGTTATTCTTACTATCAAAGATGGGTTTTATGGTAGAATAATGGAAGAAAGTTTGAAAGGGGTAGTAATTATATGAAACCTTCACAATTGGTGGCAATTGTTCAACGTCTGCAAACAATGGCAGCACAAGATTCTGAGATTGAGGTGCGTCGTTTTGAAAAGGATGGCGTTGAGAAAGCTATCGTTACTTTTAATCATGAAGCAAATAGTTTTGAATTAGAAGACGTAGAAACAAATCAAACATTCCAATTTGATGATATTGATTTAGTGACAATTGAAATCTTTGAAATGTTACAAGATTAAAAATTAACTGTGAGTAAAGCCACGGCGCAGAGTGTCTGTGCTGTGGCTTTTCAATATAAAAGGTAAGGATGAACAAATGAAAATTGCGTTATTAGGATTTGGCACTGTTGGTAGCGGTGTTTATAATATTTTGAAAACAAATGTAGCAAAATTACAGAGAGTACTTCCAGAAGAAATCGAGATTAAGACGGCTTTAGTTCGTGAACCAGAGTTGATGCAACAAACAGATGTTGTATTTACAAAAGATATTAATGATATCACTAAGGACCCAGAAATCGAATTAGTAGTTGAAGTGATGGGCGGAATCACAACCGCATATGATTATGTGAAAGCTTGCTTATTAGCGAAAAAATCAGTTGTAACAGCCAATAAAAATTTAATTGCTGTTCATGGAGTTGAATTGACAACGCTCGCTAAATTAGAAGAGGTGTACTTGTATTATGAAGCAAGTGTTGGCGGGGGAATTCCAGTTCTTCGTCCGATGGTGCAACACTTTGAAACAAATGAAGTGGAGTCCATCGTTGGGATTGTTAACGGGACAACAAACTTCATTTTAAGCTCAATGGAAAAAGAAGGGCTCAGCTACGAAGCAGCACTGAAGATTGCTCAAGAAAAAGGCTTTGCTGAAGCGGATCCAACAAGTGATGTGGAAGGACATGATGCAGCTTATAAATTAATGATTTTGACGCGTTTAGCTTTTGGCGTAAATGTTACTTTTGATGAAGTAGCTAAAACCGGAATTTCTGGAGTTACAACAGCTCATATGAAGATGGCTTCTGAGAATGGGTATGCAATCAAACTTCTAGCAAAAGCTCTTAGCGATGGCAAAAAAGTTTCGCTTGAAGTAGCACCAACTTTTGTACCAGTAAATCATTTACTAGCGCAAGTTCATTATGAAAACAATGCGATTTCTGTAACAGGAAATGCCGTGGATGAAGTTTTATTCTACGGAAAAGGAGCAGGCTCACTTCCAACAGCAACAAGTGTCTTAGCAGACGTAGTGGAAGTCCTTCGCCGCAAAGGAAATGGAAGTGCGGTGGAAACATTTGGCCGTGTAGAAAGCCCACTTGTGGAATTCAGTCCAGAGGCTGCGACAAGTTCTTATTTCGTATATGGAAAAGGAAACTTGAAAGAAGCTCCGTTCAATGGAGAAATTGTATCAAACAGCCAAGGTGAATTCGGTGTTCGTTATACAGCTTTAACTGCAAGTGAGTTAGCTAAAGTAAAAGAAGCTTTCGCTCATCTAAATGAAGTCGCTATTTATCCAATCTTGGAGGAAGCATAATGGCATTAACAATTAAAGTTCCAGCAACTTCAGCCAATATCGGACTAGGATTCGATTCACTTGGGATTGCAGTGAATTTATATTTAACACTTCACGTAGGAGAACCTTCTAGCGAATGGGTGATTTCGCATCCGTTTGGAGAAGAGATTCCGACAAATGAAGAAAACTTAATTATTGAGACTGCTTTAAAAGTTTGCCCAACATTAGCACCGCATAAACTTGTATGCGAAAGTGAGATTCCTTTAACAAGAGGACTTGGAAGTAGTTCGAGCGCGATTGTTGCCGGAATCGAATTAGCCAATGTTTTAGGCAACTTACAGTTAACCAACGACGAAAAAGTCAAATGGGCAACCCTTTTCGAGGGACACCCTGACAATGTGGCACCAGCAATCTTAGGAGGTGTCGTTGTCGCTACTTATGATCACTACACGCAAGAAGTGTTGACGGTTCATAAAAATGTAGAAGCATCGATTGCAATGGTCGCTGTGATTCCAAACGTTCAACTATCAACGAAGAAGAGTCGTGGCGTACTGCCAAGTTCGCTTGCATACGGCGAAGCGGTCGAAGCAAGTAGCCGTAGTAATGTCTTAGTAGCTGGATTAATGGTGGAAGATTGGAAAGTCATTTCATCAATTGTTGAAAAAGATTTATTCCATGAAACATATCGTTCAACGCTTGTTCCTTGGATGGAAGAGGTTCGTACGATTACAAAAAATGAAGGCCTAGATACATGCGGAACTTACTTAAGTGGAGCAGGTCCAACGGTGATGACATTCGTTCATAAAAAAGAAGTAGATCGTTTTGTACAAACATTAGAAAAGTATTTAGAAACAACGCTAAAGGATTGCGCGATTCGTGTGCTTGAAATTGATGCGCAGGGCGTTTACGTAAAGTAGAAGGAGAACTATGGCACTATTCAAACCAACGTGGTTTAAAAAGACCTTTCAAGAGATTACCGTTCCTTTCTTACAAGAGAATGGAATCGAAGTTGTCTTAACCGATTTAGATAATACACTAATTGGCTGGGACGAAAAAGAAATCGATGGAAATTTACTTGCTTGGGTACGTTCATTAAAAGAAGCAGGCATCAAGATTGTTCTTGTATCGAATAATAATGAACATCGTATCAAAGATGCTGCTGAAAAGTTGGATGTCCCATATGTGTATCCTGGGTTGAAGCCACTGCACAAGGGATTCAAAGCAGCACAACAATTACTGGATTTTGATAAATCGAAGACGGTAATGGTGGGCGACCAATTATTGACAGATATTCTAGGAGCGAATACATTTGGAGTTAGAACCATTATCGTAAAACCTAGAAAAGAGAGCGATGCTTGGAAAACAAAAATCAATCGTTTCTTTGAAAAAGGAATTTTTGTAGTGACACAAGGTGTGTCTTATCATAAGAAATGGGAGGAGGATTAATCATGGAACAGTATGTATGTATTGGATGTGGAGCAACAATCCAAACGGAAGATCCAAAAGGAACGGGGTACACACCGCAAAGTGCATTAAATAAAATGCTGGAAAGTGAAGGCCCTCTCTATTGCCAACGTTGTTTTAGACTTCGTAATTATAATGAGTTACAACCGGCCTCTCTAACAGACGATGACTTCTTAAAGATGTTAAGTAGTATCGCCGATGAAGATGCGCTTGTCGTATTTGTGGTTGACTTATTTGATTTATATGGAAGTATGATTTCAGGCTTAAAACGTTTCGTGGGGGATAACCCAATTTTATTTGTAGCCAACAAAGTAGATTTATATCCAAAATCAGTCAACCGTAATCGCCTTAAAGCATGGATTGAACGTCATGCAAAAGAGTACGGTATTAAACCGGTCGATACACTTCTTGTGAGTGGTCATAAACGGATTCAAATTGATGAGTTACTTGAGAAGATTAACGAGTACCGAAAAGGGAAAGATGCATATGTCGTAGGGGTCACAAACGTAGGAAAATCAACACTCATTAATAAGTTGATTCAAAGTATTGGTGAAACAGGCGAAGTGATTACAACATCTCAATATCCAGGAACAACGCTTGGACAAATTGATATTCCATTTGATGAACATTCTTCATTAGTGGATACACCGGGGATTATTCACCGTCATCAAATTACTCACTACTTAGCGGAAAAAGAAATGAAGAAAGTCTTACCGCAAAAAGAGTTACAACCAAAGACATTCCAATTAAATAGTGAGCAAACGATTTTTATCGGCGGCTTGATTCGTGTTGATTACGAACAAGGAGAACGAAATTCATTTACATTCTATACACCGCAAACAATCGACTTGCATCGCACGAAGTTGGAGAAGGCGACTGAGTTTTATGCCAAACATGCAGGAACACTTCTAACGCCGCCAACAGGAGACAATATGAAATTGTATCCAAAACTAGTGAAGAAGACATTTACGATTAAAGAGAAAACGGACTTAGTGATTGCAGGGCTTGGCTGGGTAACGATTCAAAAACCAGGTACGGTATCTGTATGGAGTCCAAAAGAAGTCGACGTGATTCAACGTCAATCTATTATTTAGAGAAAGGAGAGCTTTCATGGAATTAAAAGGGAAAGAAAGACAGTTCTTCAAAAAAGAAGCACATTCGTTGAAGCCAATTTTCCAAATCGGGAAAGGCGGACTTAGCGAAGAGATGATTCATCAAATTCAAAACGCTGTTGAGAAACGCGAATTGATTAAAGTGACTTTATTGCAAAACACATTAGAGGAGCCCCAAGAAGCTGCTGAAACAATTGCTGAGGCAACTGGAAGTACCATCATTCAAGTGATTGGCCATACGATTGTGTTATATAAAGAAGCTCGAAATCCAAAACATAGAGATCTTTCAGTACGATTTGCAGAATTCAAAAAAAGAGGTCGATAGACGATGGTTGCTGAACTCAATATTTTTTCTGAGACATTAAACAAAACTGAAAAATTCGGTGAAGAAATGCCGGTAGAACGCGTAGGGCTTATCGGAGGTAGTTTCAATCCGCCACATATTGCACATTTAATTATGGCTGAACAAGCACGTGTGCAATTAGGCTTAGACAAGGTGTACTTTTTACCAAGTCATATTCCGCCACATGTGGATGAGAAAAAGACCATTGATGCGAATACCCGTGTGGAAATGACACGCCTTGCAATTCAAGATAATATTTATTTTGATATTGAGACGATTGAACTCGAGCGTAATGAGAAGAGTTATACGTATGACACGATTCAACTCTTAAAGAGACAAAATCCGAATACGGAATATTACTTTATTATTGGTGGAGATATGGTGGATTATTTACCGACATGGCATAGAGTGGATGAATTAGTTCATGAAGTACAATTTGTCGGGGTTGAACGTCCAGGATATGAAAAAGAAACGCCATATCCAGTCCTATGGATTACAGCACCGAAGATGGATATTAGTTCAACACAAATTCGAAAAAATGTCTTATTCCAACAAAGCATTAAATATTTGGTGCCAGAATTAGTGGAAGCCTATATTGCCGAAAAGGGGTTGTATTTAGAATGAGCGAAGTAAAGAGCTTTGAACCTTATACAACAATGACAAGAGAAGAGTTATTATCACATGTCCAGTCAAATATGAGCGATAAGAGATATCAACACTGCCTGCGTGTCGAACGAAAAATATTGGAATTAGCAAAGCTTTACGGCGTCGATGAGAAGGCTGCTGCGTTTGTGGGATTAGCGCATGATTATGCTAAAGAAATCCCAGTGGAAAAACAGCAAGCTCTTGCCAAAGAAATTGGACTTCCTGAAATGTATCATCATGAAGGTTCTGAAATTCTACACGGGCCGATTGGAGCGTATTTGATTTCAAACCTATGCGGAGTAAAGGCTGAAGAATTACTTGATGCCATTCGTGAGCATACAATTGGAGGGCTTCAAATGAGTCTTCTTTCTAAGTGTCTCTTTGTGGCAGATGCAATCGAAGACGGAAGAGATTATCCAGGTGTGGATGTTGCAAGAGAAATCGCTGCGAAGAATATTGATGATGCGGTCTTTTATTTATTGAAGCATACATTGGAATTTTTATTGGAAAAAGAAGTAAGTATTTTTCCAAAAACAATAGAAGTTTATAATCATTATTTGAAACAAAGAAAAGGAGAATAGAATGGAACATACCAGTAAAAAATTATTACAAGTTGTTTTAGATGCTTGTGAAGACAAGTTAGCACAAGAAGTGGTTGCACTAGATGTAGCAAGTCTTACACCAGTTGCAGAATATTTCGTGATTACACACGGTAAAAACGAAAAACAAGTACAAGCGATTGTCGATGCGGTTGAAGAAGCGGTTGAAAAAGAAGGCTTCGAAGTTAGAAGTATTGAAGGTAAAGATGGTGGCAAATGGATTTTAATGGACTTAAATGATGTGATCGTTCATGTATTCTATTATGCGGATCGCGAATTCTATAATTTAGAAAAATTATGGAGCGATGCACCAATCGTGAATATTGTGAGTGAAAACTAATGAACTATCAAAAATTTGCTCATGTATATGACCAAGTGATGGATCAACAACTCTACGATGAATGGACGGACTATGCGGTTCGTTCTTTTTCGCATAGTGCCAAAAGACCCGTTCGTAAAGTGATGGAACTTGCTTGCGGGACAGGAGAAGTATCTATGCGCCTTGACGATAAAGGATTCGAAGTCGTTGGCGTTGATTTATCCAAGAATATGTTAGAGATTGCTAAAAAGAAAGCGCAAGGTAGACCAATCGAATGGCTTCAAGCGGATATGCGAGTATTGGAAGAGGTACCAACTACCGACGCAGTGACACTCTTTTCAGATTCTCTTTGTTATTTAACGGACTTTGAAGATGTCGTTTCGGTTTTTGAAGCGGTGTACGACCATTTAGAAGAGGGTGGAATTTTCCTCTTCGATGTGCACTCGCTCTATCAAATGCAAGAAGTCTTTCCAGGATATCAATATCATTTCGTAGAAGACGATTTTGCATTTCTATGGCAAAGCTATGAATTAGATGAGCCTGGCAGTGTCGAACATGTTATTGATATGTATATTAAACAAGAAGATAGCAATCTGTATGAGCATTTCCAAGAAGTGCATGAGGAGCAAACTTTCCCAATTGAAATGTACGAAGCTGCACTGGAGATGGTTGGTTTTACCGATATCAAAGTGAAGGCTGACTTTGGAAGAAGCGAAGTCCAAGAAACGCGTCCGCGTTGGTTCTTCCAAGCGGTGAAATGAGGCTTATGTATGAAAGTATGTGGAGTAATCGCAGAATTTAATCCATTTCATCAAGGCCATGCATATCTGTTAGAACAGGCACGGAAAAAAACGAGTGCGGATGTTATTGTTGTCGTGATGAGCGGTAATTGGGTGCAACGTGGTGAACCTGCGATCGAACAAAAATGGAGTCGCGCAAAAGTCGCGCTACAAAATGGAGCAGACGTCGTGATTGAGATGCAAACTGCAGTGAGCTGTCAGTCAACAGATCGTTTTGCAAAGGGCGCAGTTGAAATCTTGCAAAAGGTAGGTTGCCACTATTTAGCATTTGGTTGCGAAGGTGGGGACGTAGCGTTTTTCGAAACAGCTGTATCTCAGCGACAAGCCATTGAAAAAGAAATTAGCCGTTTTGTAGAAGAGAACCGTTCACTTACTTTTGCAAGTCAATTAACGCAGTTGGCTATCAAAAAGTTTGGAGAAAATAGTGAACTTGCACAAGCGTTGCAGTCGCCAAATCAACAGTTAGGATTAGCATATGCTGTTTATAATTCTGAGACAGAAATTCCAATGCAGCTGGTTCCTATCACACGAGTAGGGAGCGGACATTTGGATGATACGTTAGAAGAGGCAACTTTTGCTAGTGGAACAGCCTTACGAAAAGCTCTGAAAGAGAATCGCCAGGAGAAAGTGTTGGTAGAACAACTATCCTATGTATGTTTCGATAAAGAAGAGTACAAAAACGATTGGAGTTCTTATTGGCCACTCTTGAAGAGTGTCGTCTTAAGAAGTACTGACGAAGAACTACGTGCCATTTATCAAATGGAAGAAGGAATCGAGAATCGCTTGAAGGAAGCTGTTCGAACAACTTCGACTATTGAGGAGTGTCTCCAACATCTCAAAAACAAACGGTGGAGCTGGGCAAGGTTGCAACGACTCCTTGTTTATGTTTTACTTGGAATAACCAAAACGGAAATGGAAGACTATTGGAATATACCGATTCATCAAGGTAAAGTCCTGGGGTTTACATTAAAGGGTCAAAAGTGGTTGAAGCGAATGCGAGAAGTAGAGTCGTTTCAATTAATTACTAATTACGCAGCTTATAAGGATGAACGCCAAGAGAGTTGGGATTTATTGTATGATTATTGGAATCCATCTAAACAAATTTCTGCAACAGTCTTTAAGCCGATTCAAGTGAACAAGGAGATAGGATTTTAATCTCTGTCTTTTCAAGCTTGTAAAGTAAAAAGCTTTGACAAACTTTCAATAAACTAGTATAATTCAGTATGTTGCTTTAGGGGTGAAAATTGTGAAAATATCAGTTAAACAACTTCAGGATTCTCAAGGGACTCCAACTTACTTTGATACAGAAATTTATGTGGAAGAGGCTTTAAAACAACGAGATGATTCCATTCTTGCTGTTTCGCCAGCACAAATCAAAGGCTTTCTTGTTTATCAAAGCCAATCAGTTGTAGCGCAATTTACTTGCGATGTTGATATCACACTTCCTTCATCCAGGTCTTTAGAGCCAGTGGTAGTTCCACTCCACATAGATATTGTGGAAAGATACATTCCGTCCCATCTCTCGGTTGATGAGAAAGAGCTAACAGAAATTGTGATGCCTCTTGATGGTGATTGGGTTGACCTTGAACCCGCTGTGGAAGATCATATTTTACTTTCAATTCCTTTACAAGTCTTATCGCAAGAGGAATTGAGTGAAGATAAAATGCCTTCAGGAAATGATTGGGAGGTTGTGACGCAAGAAGCTCTTGAAGAGCGACGCAAACAACAAAAAGAACAATCGGTTGATCCAAGGCTAGCGTCTTTACAGTCTTTCTTCGAAAAGGATGAGACTGAGAAGTAAAAAGCATTATGTAAAGAAGATTGATTAGGAGGTGTACAAAAATGGCAGTACCAAAACGTAAAACATCAAAAGCGAGAAAAGCAAAACGTCGTACTCACTTCAAATTAGAAGTTCCAGGATTGAGCGCATGCCCATCATGTGGAGCATTAAGAAAGAGCCATCACGTTTGTCCTGAGTGTGGTTCATACGACGGAAAAGAAGTTGTTTCTAAAGAAGCATAATCATAAACGTTACAAAACCTTAGACGGCTGTCTAAGGTTTTTTCTTTTGGCTCTTTGTCAAATAGTGTTGATGAAGAA
>NZ_KV790869.1:0-24234 GCF_001807725.1 Granulicatella sp. HMSC31F03
AATTAATTGTCTAACTTTTTGGGGTCAGTACACTTTCAGTAAGAGAGTTATATCTTTTGTTATTCAGTTACAACATCAATTAATGTATTGAGATAGTTTCTTAACGCTCTATCTAATCGCTCTTTATACTCATTGATTGTTATATTCATTGCTTTTGCATGTTCAATGTTGCTTACTTCTTTAACAATATACTTGTTCTGTATCTTTGCTTTATTTTTATATTTATCTTTAGATACTCGCATCATCGCATACTTGAAATATTTCTCATATATAATTATCCTATCTTCCATATTCAACCGCTTCATCACTTCATAAAAACTAGCTAACTGTTTTAAAGAACGGTTATCTGAAAGTGCGTTATAGGTCTTTGTAATATATAAGCGGTGGAAGTATACATCACTAATACTGTAAAAAGCATTATCAGAATAACTGTATTTATTACCATATCCCTTTTTTATTTCTCTCAAATTGCTACCCCTCGCATCATCTTTTCAAATTCTTCATCTAAACACTCAATCTCTTTTATCTGCTCCCTTTTTTGCTGTATTAGGTCTTCATCTAGGAAACTAAACCCTTTTAGTTTTTCTCCTTTTTGTTTTATTGCTTCTTTTCTAGCAGTTAAATAATAATCTACTTCTTGTATCCATTCATACGCTCTTTGAATGATTAAAGTATCCTCATTTTCATTTACAGCCCTTCTAAGCGCGTTTAACTCTTCCTCGGTAAATTCATCAGTAAATAGTTTATATCGCTTGCTTAGACGGTCTATTCTCGTTCTGATGATGCGTTCCTCTGTTTCAATTAATACTGCTGCACTGTATGGGTCTATTGAACGTGTATAGACATCTAGGTCATCTATCATCATTCCACCAATTAGGCTATGAGTAAGGAAGAACATCTTACTAACATTTTTCAATTTGTCTGTATATGCTGTAATTAGATTGGGAATAGCCAACATGTTTTTAATGGTTGCTCTTTGCTCTGTATCCAATCTTACCTCCTTTTTCTCTTACTTTCTCTCCATATTTCCTTTATCTTATCCACATCCGTTGCTTTGTATTGATGATTTCTACCACTTGTAGTATCTCTCATTACCACAATACGTGGGTCATTTCGCACACCACTTTGTAACCAACTTTGATAATTAATATTTGCTTGTTCACACATTTCTTTTGTGGTTAAATCAGTTTTCATTGCCACTACTTTAAACCCACTGTTCATTAACAAATTAATTAGTCTTTGTGGATTTCTTTCTAAAGCTTGGAAAATCATTTCGTCAAAATCCATTTTCTTTCTCCTTTCATATTGTTGTAACTCATTTTCAATCCTATAATTAAAATTGCGAAAGGAGGTGTTTATATGACAATGAATTTTGATTCTACAGAACTAGAAAATAATTTTAAAAAATTAGCAAAATATAACGGATATATCCCGCTGGATGAGTTATTAAATTCTAATTTCATAAGAATGTATACTCAGTTTCAAACTTCTCAAGAATTTGCCGATGCTAGTCCTTTCGACTTTTCAAACCCTGATTCCATTAACTCTAATGATTTGGATAAATTTGTTTCCGCTAATACCAAGTTCTCATCTTGGCAAGAAATGCTTAATCACGCTCGCGCGGAATGGATTCAAAATCAATTTTAATTTTTGATTTAGAAATCTTATCTAGAGTTTCTTGAAGGCTGATTGTTTGTTCTTTAGCAACTTCAAGAAGCTCTTTTAATTCGTCTAACCCTCTAACATTAGTTTTTATCTTCAATTCCATTAGTTTCACCTCCCCTTTAACATTTTATATTTATGAACTCCGTGTTATAATATTCTTGTCTACTCCACTAAATCCTAGTAGACAGAAAGGATGATGATGATGACAACATTATTATCAGAATTTTTGAAAGGTACTGTGTCTCAATAAATAGGGATATATTTTCTGGTCTGACTGCCAGCGTTGACAAACAAGAGTCGTAAAAATTGGTATTAGAGATAAGCTGTTTTAATAGAGCTGTACGGGTTTTTAGAACTCCTATTTCTATTAAAGTTTGCTACTCTATAGGTCTTTATTCCATTTATAGCAACTGCAGTGTCAGGGACGATACTGGCGAAGTGTTGCTGGTTACCGCTATTAACTTGAGCAGAACAATTTCCGTAGCGTGTCTTATATAGCGGATAAGACACGTTTGTTTATTTAAAAAGTTCATTCAAATTAATATCCTCTCAATAAAACGCTTTTACATTCTTCATCACATTGCAACTGAATTTATAGAATCATTTTCAATCTTTACATAATCACTTTTTCTTATTCTTATTTTTCTCCAATTTGCTCATACGTTATTCAACATTATTGGTGAAGTTTGTTGATCATCTTTTTACTTCTTCTACTTATTTTTATATTGTTACATACTGTTTTCGATTCTATAATTAAGTAGTGGAAAGGAGGGACTTTTATGAAGCTAAACCATGAATGTGTTCGTCAAATAATGCTAACTATAGAAAGTGATATCCCTTACAGTGAACAAATGCATAAAGGAGAATTACTAAAACACAAAAATCTAAAAGATTTCAACGAGAGCGAAATCCTTTATTCAATCCTACGACTTAATGAAGCTGGTTTTATAAATTGCAGAATTCACGAAGGTGATAATAATTCAATTTATCTCCTATTTCTTTATAACCTCACATGGTCAGGGCATCAATTTCTAGACAATATACGAGACCCTGAAGTTTGGAGAAAAACTAAATCTGTTACTTCAAAATTCGCAAGTGCTTCTCTCACTTTAATATCTAACATAGCTGCTGAAGTAATTGTACGTATGATTGATAAATCTATACTCAATCCTTAGTTCTTTTAATCTACATTTAGCACCTAATTCAACTGAACTAGGTGCTTTTTATGTTTTACTCTCCTAATCTTCTACCTCATACTTTTTTACTAATACTCTATAAGCTTGATTGAACTCTTTCTCAATACGTTTAAAAGAATACTCTTCTTGCTTAAATTTAAGTTTGCTATTTTCAAAAGCAATTTTATAGTTATAGATCTGCATTAAAATGCGTGCTTGTAAATCAAAGTTATAACAGTAATCTTGGAATTCTTCTAAAGTTTCAAAGGTATTTACCTCAATCTTTTCTCCTAGCGGTTCTGTATATACCTCACAATAGTAATCATTCTTTTTCATTGTCATAATCATAATACCGTCTTTTAACTCACCGTTATTATCCATATCAATGGGTACTTCAAGCATTACAATTGCGCTACCTAACACCATGAATTTATTAAATGGACTATCTTTTAACCATTCAATCGCATCATCGTATTTTTGAATAGCTGTATCTGAATAAAACTCCATCTTTTTTGCCCATTGTTGTTTCTTTTCAATCTCTTCATTTGTAATCATATATTAATCTCTCCCTTGATTTAATCGCATCATCGCTCTAAACTACCAACCTTCACCAACCATTAAATTAGATAGTTGGTAGTAAGGTTGGTACTTAGAAACGTTGATATAATAATGTTTTGACCCTCAACTACCAACTAACCAACCATAATTCCGCAAGTTATTATATACATTTTTTTATTTTTTTATTTTTTTATTTAAAAAAATTTTTTTATTTTTTTCCTATATATAACATGAGAAAAAAGGTTGGTTAGTTGGTACTAACCTCTATAAACGTTGATATAACAACGATAATGACTACCAACCATCATACCAACTAAGCACTTTTCTTGGTTGGTATGGTTGGTACTTTTTAGCTATCTTCCTTGTAAAATAAAGGTTGATATTTATAACGTTCATTATCAAAGTCGTATTCTTGCAAGCTGTAAGGTTTTTTATCCTTGTAATTTTGAAAATCAGATATTTCAAACCCGTTTAACGGTTTCTTAGTATTCTTACTGTAAAACCATCCTAACTCTTCTAGAATAGGCTTTATATTCGTTGTAAACGTTCTTTGACCTAACTTTGTCGCTCTACCGTGTTCAGTATAATATACCGCTTGAAAATGAAAGTATAAAAACTTCACTGGTAGTTTTGTGCTTTTAAAGAGTGGAAAATTTTCTTCTACATATTCAGCTACTACATCATTATCTAATTTAATTTCTCTGATGATGCGTTGGCTTTCTTTAGTGTTTACAAAAGTATCACAATTTACATGTAATGATTTAAAAGCTATCCATTCAAGCAGCTCTTTATTTTTGATATATTCATTTTTAACCCGTTTATTACTTTCTTTATCCTTGTACGCTTTCTTAAATTCAATCACTCGTAACCGTCTTAACATTCCATCAGAAACATCAGCAAACTTAGGTATACCATTCATCGATTGAATAGATAAAGCTGTAAATTCATAAGGGAAAGGATGCTCACCTTTAGGATTGATAAGAACAGGGTCGCCTGTAATGACGCTCTTAAAGTTTTCACTTGTTCCGTTATAATCTTTAGGGTTATTATCATCGCCAATAATCAGGCTCTTACCATATGCACTAGCAAGTTTGAAATCTTCTTCAAACTCTTTAATTCTTAAACTAGTAGTGTTTGTTTGTCCTACTAAGTTCTTTAGTAACTGTTCCATTGTACTTTTACCCGTCTGACCGCTAGCACTATAGAAGAATACAGCTAAGTCAGAATTAACATTACAATGAATAGCACTAGATATTATCTGCCATAATAACTCTTCTTTTTCTGCATCATTCCCTGCAATATCCTTTAACCATTGAGTAAATGACCAATCTTTAAAATGCGGTTCTTTAGCATCAGGGTTGTATTTTACAGCTATCTTATTTTCAAAGATATATTCATGATTAAATGGCTCTAGAGTGTTTGTATCGTGGTTATATACACCATTGTCAAACACTACTAAATTACGTGAAGTAGTTCTTTCTACTTCTTCCGTTTCATGCCTTAAAAAATGAATGACCTCACCGCATTGTTTTTGTGATAGTGTCCTTTCAACTGAAAGAGATAAGTTATTAATAAACCACTCACTTTTTGTATAAATACCATCATCAGGGTTATATACCGTTAAATAGGCTATATCAGGGTTTAAATCGCCTAGCCTTGCAAAGTTACATGTTTTCTTTAATATATCTGCTGTTGCTCTAGGACTGACAGGGAATGTTTTAACTTTTCCCTTCTTATCTTCCGTTGCATGTTCCTCTCTCCAAACTTCACCTAATTCACTTAACTTATGTTTTAATTCATCAAGTGTAGGATTTTCCATCTTTTGGAATAGGTCAAAGAACTTTCTTTTAAATGTATATTGGGTTCTAATCTCTGTATTCTGAACAGCATAATTTAATTGCTGCCTATTTCCCTCTATCCATTCTGTATTGTCCATAGCAAGCAGTTCACTACATTCTAGGGCGGTATTATAATCTATCTCACCATCTTGTACCGCTTTTGCTAATACAAGTATTGCATGGTTTGAATTGCTATATTCATTCAGATTATCCCTATCCATTTCTATATAGGCTTTAAACATTTCAATAGCCTTTTCATGTGGAATAGATGATGCATCCTCTATTGTTCCTTTTATAAACCTGCTGTTAGTATTCTTTTGTATAGGCGGTTCAATGTTTCTAGGTACTTCATACTTCTTACCCTGAAATACCTGTAAACTCCATTTACTATTTAAATCAGTCTTAACAGGTAAGCCCTGACACTGACTCCATGTTTCACTACAATGATCATATTCAAGCCCTATCTTACTGGCAATCTCTCTAAGCATTACTACATACTCATACTTTACAAGCGGTCTAGAAGGCTCTATCACAATTCTAAAGCGTGGTTTTTCCTCTGTATGGTTGATAGTTGGATATATGAGAATTGCTGTATCAGGTAGCTTTTCTGTTACATGAGTAATAAAATCATTACCATTCATTTGAATATCGTCATAATCAATAATAATGAGGTCTCTCCTAATAAGTTGCTCATTATTCCGTTTAATAGTCCCTCTTTCCTTGGGTTCGATATATCCACTAATGAAATACTCTTGATTACTCTTTAACTTCTTAATGCGTTCTTTATAAACCTCTGTTGTTTCTTTATTCCCTTTTTGAATGTATGTAGGTTCATAAGTCTTTAACCATTCAAAACTAGATACATTAGTTCTAATTTCTCTTATTCTGTTATTTTTATATCCTTTTTCAAGATAAATTGGCAATATTACATCACCTCTTTATCTTGTTTATTCAACTTTAATTGTTTTAAATTCATACCTTTTATTCTCCTTAAATTGTGATGATGCAATCCTTATAAACACTTGAGAATATTAGGTTTTTATGCTATACTATTCATAGTGTGATGAACACATATAACTATGTGTATTCTTTAAGAATTGCCAAGCTACTAGCGTTTAGTTAGTAGCTTTTTCTTTTTGCATAAATAAGAATGTAATCATTAAATTATTAATGGTTTCCTTAGTTTTAACTTTTGTAACTTTTAAATGTTGCAAATTATGTTCTCGTTTTACTTCCAACGCTGTTTTTAACGCATCATATTTAGGTACATCCCTTACACAAGTAACCAATAAATAATCATCTTTCGTTTCTATCAATTCTGCATAATATGGTACTTTACTCATTTTTTTACATCTCCTTAAAATAATTACCGTGGGGATTGTTAGCAAGATGCTTCTTCATCTTCCATTTCACTTAAAATTCGTTTGCCTAATTCCAAGGTCTTTTTTGCCTGGTCTCGCACTACATCGTTACTTGCTCCTTCACTGACCATTTGCATTAAAAGTTTAAGTTCTTTTACATACTCTTTTTTCATAGTTAAAATTCCTTTCTTTCTACCGTGGGGGTATTTTGTTTATCTTTTGTATTTATTCATGAATGCATCAATTTCATTCTTTTTATAGTACTTCTTTGACTGTATCTGATAGCATGGTAACCCTTGATTTTCCCAATCTCTCAAAGTTGTTACTGATACAGATACATAATTAGTACCTACTTCTTTAGCTGTTAAGTATTCTTTTGAAATACATGCATCACGTCTAGCTTGTTCGATCGCATCAGCATAAACATTACGCAAAGAAATAGATACTTCTTTTTCAAATTGTTCTGGTAAAGCAAATGTGAACATCATTTCAACTCCTTTTTCGTACATTTTCGTAAGTTTCCTATAAAAAAATATCTTCTACAGTCAAATTTTTGTTATAAGTTTTAAATAACTGCAGAAGTGTCTTAATTTCATTTTCAGTAAATTGGGAAACTCTTCTCTCCTTTTTGCTGTATCCATCTAAAGATAAATTCAGAATTTCAGCCATTTCTTTTTGAGTTTTATTTATAGCTTTCCTATACATTTGTACTTTATTTAATTGCATAAAAACACCTCCTCTGACAATAATATAACACGTAAGTTTTCGTAAGTCAATATTAAAAACGTAAAAAAAAGGAAGTTTTTCTTTTTTTATTTCTTTTTTCTTGATATAATGTTTAGTGAAAAGAGGTGTTATAGTGAAAAAAAGAGAAATAAATAAACAAGCTGTTGGGGATAGAATAAAAAGTATCCGTTTGTCTTATGGATGGACACTAAAACAATTATCCAATGAAATATCTCTTTTGCTATTAGATGATAAGCCGATTGCAGAAGGAATTATTTCAAGATGGGAAAATGGGATTTCTCTCCCTAATAGAGAACGTATGAAAGCTATATCTATGCTTGGTAATATGACTGTAGAGGAGCTTTTGTACGGTGATTTTGATGAGTTCTTTGAAAACTTAATTGATAAACTAAAAGAAAAATTGATTAAAGATAATATTTCTAATGAACTTTTAGGATATATCATTTTCAATATTCGTGTTTTATATAGTCAAAAAAACGGCTCTAGAAATTGGGACTGGTCTAATTTTCATTCTTTTGAACAATTAGAAAAGGAATTTGAGATAGATTCACAACAGATAATATTACAATGTCAAAAACCTAACTCTAGAGATATTATTGCAATCACCACTTTTAAAAACAGAATCACTGATGCTTTGCATGAGTTTGTAAGGCTTTATGAACCTTCATTAGTTATACAAGACCTAGAACAGCACAGTAAAGAAAAAAATGAATTTAATAACTTAGTCAAAATGAATATTGATTTAAAAAAAGAAATTGAAAATAAGTCATCAATATTTATAAATGAAATTGATGGAATTTTAAGTACACTGATAACTAATAACAATCAATAACCTTTATCCTTTTACTTTTACCGTGGGGGTGGAAGAAAGGATACTAAAGAATGGCAACAATTAAAGAATACACAACAAAAAAAGGTAACCTATTTAAAATTGTTGGCTACCTAGGTACTGACCCTTTAACGGGTAAACAAGTAAATATTAAAAAAGGTGGGTTTGCTACAAAACAGGATGCAAAACGCTACTTAAGTCAAGCAGTAATTAATCTGCAAGATAATAAGTATTTAGATACTAGCATCCATGTTTCTAAAACCTATCAGGAAGTTTATGAGGAATGGTTAGTTCAATACAAAAATACTGTAAAGGAAAGTACCTTCTTTAAAACTCAATCAATGTTCAAAAATAATATCTTACCTATTTTTAGCAACCTTAGAATTAACAGTATCACTACTACATTCATTCAGGATAATGCTAATAAATGGTTTGAAAAATATAAGAACTATAAAAAGATTATCAATTATAATTTTTCTGTACTCGCTTATGCATTAAGAATGGGTTATATCAGTATCAACCATAAAGATAGGTTTGTAATGCCTAAGAAGATTAGAGTAAGAAAAGATGAGTCAATGAGTTACTATACAAAAGATGAACTTATTGAATTGTTAAAATACATCAAACAAGATACAAGTATTGAATGGCTTAGTTTTTTCAGACTGCTAGCATTTACAGGAATGAGAAAAGGTGAATGTTTAGCTTTAACATGGAATGATATAGATCTAACTAATCAGACTGTAACCGTGAATAAAACTCTTGCTGTAGGAATGAACAGTAAACAGATTGTTCAACCACCTAAAACGCTTGAAAGCTATCGTACCATCACTTTAGATGACAATACTGTATCATGGTTGAAAAAGTGGAAGATTGACCAGGCAAAAACGCTGTTAAAATTCGGTCATAATGCTATGAGAGAAAATCAGTTAGTATACTGCCATTGCTCGAAAAATAAAATGTATTGTTTAGGAAAGCCTGCTACTATTCTTAAAAAGGTATGCGACAAACATAACTTCAAGATTATCAACATTCACGGTTTCCGTCATACACATGCTAGCCTACTTTTTGAAAGTGGTGCAGCAATGGAAGTAGTAAGAGATAGATTAGGTCATACAGATATACAAACTACTGTAAACATTTATACTCACGTAACACAAAAAAGCCGTGATAAAACGGCACAAAACTTTGCAAATTATATGGGTATCTAAACCTTTTTCTAAACCTTTTTACTTTTTTGGGTATAAAAAAAGTGAGAAACATTGATAAATCAACATTTCTCAACCATCGAAAAATTAAAAAATGCCCCCTACAGGGCTCGAACCTGTGACCCATAGATTAAGAGTCTACTGCTCTACCAACTGAGCTAAGGAGGCATTTGTACTTAAGGTACTTAATCAGTATACTACCATCCCCATTGTAAATCAAGGGGATTTTCCAAAGAAATTCGTATTTCATCAGACAACCGTTTAGCAAAACAGCCCTCTAAAATTTCATTAGAGGGCTTTCCTTATTCCAATCCCAGACTCACTTTTAGTCCTTCGTTAATGGTGTTCATAAAATCCGCATCCACTTGCGTAATTTTCTCAAGAATTCGAGCCTTATCAATCGTACGCAATTGTTCAAGTAAGACAACAGAGTCCCGTTCGAACCCAAATTGATCTTTTTTGATTTCAATATGCGTTGGAATGTTAGCTTTTGTATTCTTTGCAGTGATTGCTGCCACAATAACAGTTGTGCTAAAGTGATTCCCAACATCATTTTGAATAATGAGAACGGGGCGTTTTCCTCCCTGCTCACTACCAATCACTGGAGACAAATCCGCTAAAAAGACATCTCCTCTTAAAATCTTATCAACCATTGATATACTCCCTTTTCACACGATCAGAGATCATACAAATGACTTCATAAGCAATTGTATCTGCACGTTTAGCTAATTCAATTGCTGTAATTTCCTCTTCTTTGTTTTTTCCTAGAAGAGTAACCTTTGTTCCGACTGGATATTCATGAGGCAAACGAATCATACATTGATCCATACATACTCTTCCAATAATAGGACAGCGAACTCCCTCTACAATGACCTCTCCTTTATTGTAGGCGCGAATATACCCATCCGCATATCCTACTGGTAAAGTAGCCACCCATTGAGGCTCTCTAGCGGTATAGGTTGCCCCATAACTCACTGTATCCCCAATTTCCAGTTTCTTCACCTTGACCATCTCAGTTTCCCATTGCAGGGCTGGGTTTAGATGTTCTTCATCTTCAATGCATAAGTCACCATTAGAAGGATTAATGCCATACAAGCCAATTCCGTAACGGATAATATCACTATCTCCGGCACTATGCCAAATTGCATAAGCCGAATTCGAGCAATGAATGTGAGGAGGTCTTTCTTCCAACTCTCCAATCATACCATTGAATTTTTCTTCTTGTTTTGTTAAATGTGTGGTGTCTTCTTCATCCGCTGTTGCAAAATGGGTAAACATTCCTTCGAACTCGAATGGACCGTTTCGTAAAACAGCCTCAACTTCCGTTAATTCTTTTTCGTTCACGACGCCAATACGACCCATTCCCGAATCTACAGCAACATGTACTTTTAAGGGTGTCTCCTTTAATAGTGGCGCAGCTTCTTTGAGCCATTCTACAGAGTCAACAGTAGCAGTAATGTGATTACTTGCTAATAGTGGCGCATCTTCAACTCGGCTTAATCCAAGGATTAAGATGGGTTCCATAATCCCTGCTTCTCTTAAAGCCAAAGCCTCATCTACATTTGCGACACAAAATCCCTGAACCCCTGCTTCTAAAGCAGCTTTAGCAACAGGAATCATACCATGCCCATATGCATTTGCCTTTACAACTGCATAGACTTGTTTGGAGGGGTTTAATTTAGACTTTAGTTTAGAAATATTTTGTTTAATAATCGATAAATCCACTACAACTCTCGTGTTTCGATGGATTGCTTCTAACATGATGATTCATTCCTTTTTTTAATTGGATTCAAGTACGACAACGGCATAGGCATCATGACTCGTATGCGTAATCGATATCCACGTTTGATGAGAATAGCGTTCACATACAAGAACTGGTTTTCCTGTGGCATCATTCAATACTTCAATATCTTGAAATGAAACATGCTGTCCAATTCCAGTCCCAAGTGCTTTAGCATAAGCTTCTTTAGCTGCAAATCGTCCCGCAAGGAATTCCACTTTCCGTTTAAAAGGGAGCGTATGATATTTTTCCAACTCTTTTGGTGTTAACACTTTTCCCAAAAAAGATTTAGGTTCTGCTACGATTTTTTCAATGCGTGACAATTCTACCGCGTCCATACCAAGTCCCTTAATCGCCATCCGTTTGTCGTCTCCTTCATTATGATTCATTCCTATATTTTAACAAATTTACCATCATTTGTCAGAAATTTGAACAATTCCTAAGAATTCCATAACCCCGACCACAAGACCACTTCCCCAGTTTTAAGAGAAGACTGTACATCAATAATGCGCTGATTACTGCTTCCCCTAAATTGCAAGGTCAAATCTTTTTTAGCGAGTTCAAATCGTCCATCTACCAAAATATCAATCAAGCTTAATAATTCTAACTTATCTTCTGTTTCTTGCATCAGCTCTTCCCAAGTATATCCTGTCCAAGACCAAATATCCTTGGTATTTCCGTAAGCTTTTCGTAGTGCCTTTACTAAAGATAGACAAACTCCTGTATTCAAAAAAGGCTCTCCACCCAGAAGCGTCAATCCCTGGCAATAAGAAGCTCCAATATCTGAAACAATTTGCTCTTCTAACTCTTTCGTATATGGTATTCCGTAATTAAAATTTTGAGCGATTACATTATAGCAGCCTTCACAGGCAAAGAGGCAGCCACTCACATACAGTGAACAGCGTACCCCTTCTCCATCGACAAAATTATACGGTTTGTAACTGGCAATTTTTCCTTTAGAATATTGCTCACTCGTCCACTCCTTTGGTTTTGGATTATTCATCCTCCATCACTCCTAAAGCGTAACGTTCTTTGAGTTTCGGCATATGTTTTACACGAGAAGAAATTTCCACATGACGTCCATGTACCATTGGACGCGCTTGAGGGTTTCCAAGGTATCCGCAAGTTCGTTTTACGACATCACATGTTTGTGGATCATGGTTTTTACATTGTGGACATTCAAATCCTTTAGAAGTTGGCGTAAATTCACCATCGTATCCACATTTATAACAATGATCAATTGGGGTATTCGTTCCAAGATATCCCACTCTATCATATGCATAGTCCCATACGGCTTCTAAAGCTTTTGGATTTTGTCGAAGAACAGGATACTCACAGTAGTGAATAAATCCTCCCGAAGAAAATACGGGATAATCTTTTTCAAAATCAATTTTTTCAAATGGTGTTGGATTTTTACGTACATCGTAATGGAAGCTATTCGTATAATACTCTTTCTCCGTAATATCCGGTACCAAACCAAATTTTTCGATATCGAGTTTGCAGAAACGATCAGTCAAGCTTTCACTTGGAGTCGCATAAACACTGAAATGATAACCGTATTCGTCACCCCATGCATCCGTATGCGCCTTCAACGCTTTTACAATCTCTAGAGTAAATTCCTTCGCCTCTGGGTTTGTTTCCCAGTTTGGACCAAAGAATGCTGTTGCCGCTTCATAAAGTCCAATATATCCTAAAGAAACAGTTGCACGACGATTTCTAAAGAGAAGATCCACTTCTTCCCCATCCTTCAACCGTTGTCCAAACGCTCCATAATGATACAACACAGGCGCATTATCTCTTTGCGCTTCCTTACAGCGTTCAACGCGGTACGTTAATGCATCCTTACAAATTGCTAGTTTCTCTTCGAAAATTTCCCAGAATTTGTCAATTGACCCTTCCGCTTCTAGCGCAATTCGAGGAATATTCAAAGTAACAACCCCTAAATTCATTCGACCATCGTTCACTTCTTGCCCATTTTCATCCTTCCATCCTTGTAAGAACGAACGGCATCCCATCGGCACTTTAAAACTTCCGGTTAATCGAACGATTTGATCATAGTTTAATACATCTGGATACATTCGTTTTGTTGCACATTCTAACGCTAACTGTTTTACATCATAGTTTGGATCGGTTTCTTCTAAGTTTACCCCACGTTTTAGCGTGAATACTAATTTAGGGAAAATCGCTGTTCTCTTCTCTTTGCCAATCCCTTCCATTCTCACTTGAAGGATTGCTTTTTGAATACAACGTTCAAAACGACTCGTTCCAAGTCCAAATCCTAAAGTTGTAAAAGGGGTTTGCCCTTGAGAGGTATAGAGTGTATTGATTTCATATTCTAATGACTGCATCGCATCATAAATATCTTTTTCTGTTTTTTTCATCGCAAAAGCTTCTTGACGGTCCACTCCATCAATCCACTCCTTGGCGTCTGCCAAATGTTTTTGATAGTTTAATTCCGCATAAGGGGCCAATAATTCATCAACACGATTGGCTGAACATCCTCCATATTGGCTACTTGCGACATTCGCAATGATTTGAGCCATTTGAGCAGTTGCTGTTTGAATCGATTTTGGAGATTCTACCTCGGCATTTCCAATCTTGAATCCAAGGCCTAACATATGTTCAAAATCAATTAAGCAACAATTGGTCAGTGGCATATATGGATGATAGTCTAAATCATGATAATGAATATCCCCTTTTAAATGCGCATTGGCAACATGAGGGGGTAATAGTTTTAAACCAATAATTTTTCCAACTGTACCCGCCGTTAGATCCCTTTGCGTATTAAAAACTTTACTATCCTTATTCGCATTTTCATTAACCACACTTGCATCTTTATTCGTTAATCGAGATAGTGCCCATTGGAAATCCAGTTGATTTTTTCTACGTAAATCTCGATCAACTCTGTATGAAATATATGCCTGTGCTAATTCAGATTCCCCATCTTCAATTAAAAAATGTTCAATAATACTTTGAATTTCATAAATTTGAATAGTCTCACTAAATCTTCTAAAAATTTCTTGGAGAACTTCGTCTACGATTCGATTCAATTCCGCTTCTCTTTTAGCATCCATTTCTCCATTTAATTCTGTCTCTGCTTTAAAGATTGCTCGTTCGATTTTTTCCTTTTGAAATTCAACTTCCCGACCATCTCTTTTAGTGACTAATAAGGTCTTCAATTCTTGTACACACATCACAATCCCTCCTCAAAACTCTTGAATCTATTTTATCACGCTGAATTTAAAAATCAACCCCTAAAACACAATATATTGTGTTTTAAAGTCTTTATATTTTACAACATATAGTGTATGAAGTTGCAAAAAAACTCCCTGACACATCTGTCAGAGAGTCTAAATTGCTTTATTTTTGTGCGTTTTTAACAGATCCGACCATCTTATCCCAAACGTTTTCCATATCTTGTACCAGTTTTAATTGTGTACGTGCTCGGTCCAGATTTTGTCCTGGACGATTGGTTTGGTAGTAGACGTCGCCATTGATATAGTCCGTCAAGAAACGAATCCCTTGTTCTAGCGTAATCACGCGTGCCCCCCAAGGTAAATATTCGAGTTCCGCTTCGGTTAAGATTCCGTTTGTTCCTTCGATAAAGCCTTTTACATACGTTTCGTATAAGTCGAAATCAAAGTTCACTTTTGATAAATCTGGTTCGTCCTCGGCACAATCGTTTGCCCCAAAACGAATAGAATCCCCAAAATCAAATAATACTAACCCTGGCATTACAGTATCTAAATCCACAATGCATAGTGGTTCTTTTGTTTGGCTATCGAACATAATATTATTTAATTTTGTATCATTATGCGTTACTCGAAGTGGCAATACGCCTTCATCTAACAAATCATATAGTAAGAAGCAATCTGCTTTACGACTTTGGATAAAGTCGATCTCTGCTTGAACCTCTTTTACTCTGCCAACACGATCTTCTCGGATTGCTTCTTCTAATTGGCGATAACGATTTCGAGTATCGTGAAATTGCGGAATTACTTCTACTAACTGGCTTGCATCGAAGTCATTTAAATCATAAGCGAATCGTCCAAATGCTTTTGCAGTAATATAAAATTGCTGCGGATTTTCTACTTTATCTAATGAATAACTGTTTTCCACTGAATCATAAATTCTCCAGTAAGATCCATTATCCAAGTTTGCCGTTAAATGTCCATCTTTAGTGCGAATTACACGTAGCGTTTCACGAGAAGCGTCGCGTCCGTCTGCTTCATATTTTTCACGCAGATAGCTTGTTACTTTCTCGATATTTTCCATTAATCCACGTACATTTGGAAAAATATGATGATTAATCGCTTGCAATACATATTGCTTTTCTTTATTTTCTTGTGTATGAGTGATTTGATAAGTTTTGTTAATTAATCCATTTCCTAAAGGTTGAATATCAACTAGCTCTCCTGGTAGTTCATAATATTCATACGCCACTTTGGCATCCTTTAATGAATTTTCTACAACTGTCATTCCTTTTTCTCCTTTAGTAATTTACAAATAATACATTCCCATTGTACCGCTTCCAAGAGTAAAAAGAAAGATATAACGCGAAAAAACTTCGATGATTGAAAAGCATTTACAGTTCAAATGTATGTAGGGGGATTAAACTTGTTTTTCCCCTGGAATGTTCATTTAAAAAGGGAGAAAGACCAAGTGCGTTTAAACTCCCCTGGTCTTACTCCCAAAAGAAACCTGCTAACTTAGATTTCTTTTTTCTATAAATTGGTCAATGATTAATGACTAACTTCTTTCCCAGCAATACGTCCAAAAGTGATAATATCCGTAATCGCATTTCCTCCAAGACGGTTCTTCCCTTGGATAACCCCTGTTAATTCACCAGCAGCATATAGCCCTGGGATTGCTTCTCCTTTATCATTCAATACTTCTGCTTTTTCATTAATCACTAATCCACCCATTGTATGGTGAACAGAAGGAACGGCTTTTTGAATGTAGTAAGGACCTTCTTCAAGAGATACTAAACCACCACGGTGATGGAAATCTTTGTCATCTTTATTTTTCGCATATTCATTTACTTTTGCGATGGTTTCTTTCAAGTTATTGATATCGATATCGAAGAATTTCGCAGCTTCTTCAATCGTATCAGCTTTCACTAACAAGCCTTCACGAATCAACTCATCGTACTCTGCTTTATGCGCTTCTTTTGTTTTCGAAATCGCATCAATCTTATCGTTCCAGATTTGGTAAGTGTATCCACCTGTTTGCGCTAAAATCGCCTTCGAAATAACGTCACGACGGTCTAATTCTTCTACAAATCGTTTTCCTTCCTGGTTCACAAGTATCGCTCCGTCAAAACGTGTATCTGCCAAAAGGGAAATCATACCTGTCTTCGGATTTGCGATTGGGTATGTTTGGATATATTCCATGTTCTTTAATGCCGCTCCTGCTTTTTGAGCCATTACAATTCCATCCCCTGTAGTACCAACTGTATCTGTAGATTTATAGCGTTCGTCATATTCCTTGTTGTATTGTTTACGCATTTCAACATTTGAACCGAACCCACCTGTTGTTAATACCACTCCATTAGTTGCAAGGAATGTCACTTCTTTTTTAGTCTTGTCAGTTGCTTTTATACCTGTCACACGACCGTTTGCATCTTGAATTAATTCTTCTGCTTTTACGTTCAAGAAGATTTTAACGCCAAGTTCTTCAGCTTTTGCTTTTAATTTAGACACTAATTCCGCACCAGTATGTCCCTTAGGAATCAATGCACGTTTAAATGAATGTCCACCGAATTGGAATAATTGGTCTGATAAGAACTCAACATGAACATCATCTCTTAACCATTCTGCTGATTCCAATGCTTTTTCTGCCATTAAATGAACGAGTTTAGGGTCCCCAATATTATCTCCACCCTTCATCGTATCATTATAGTATGCTTCTACAGAGTCTCCAGTAATCCCAAGATTCTTTTGTACCCAGTTACCAGGTGCATTCATTTCCCCACCGGAAATAAGAGTATTACCGCCGACCGTTGGCATTTTTTCTACAATTGCGACTGATTTTCCTGCTTTAGCGGCTTCTATAGCAGCACTTAAACCTGCACCACCTGAACCGACGATCACTACATCAAAAGTTTGCTCAGTTGGAAGTTCACTTTTCTTCATTTTTGTTTGTTTCGAAGCTACAAGTTTAATTCCTGATTTCGTAATAGCATCTTTGACTGCTGCCAAGTACCCTTCGCTTGTTGCACTCGCTCCTGATACGACATCTACATCAGCAGAGTTTTGAGCGATAATGGCTTCCTTTAGATCTTCATAAACAGGTTCAGATAAGCCTTTGTTTTCACCTTGTTCTATAACCTCAATATTGGTTATTTTTGCGTCTGTAATCGTCACAGCAACTCTAATCTCGCCGTGCTTACCAGTTCCCACTCCTTCAAATTTTCCACTTTGCTTAGCTGTTGAACAACCGAATAAAAGTAGAATCGATAATATACTTAGTAAAAGAACGTTTAAACTTTTTTTCATTTTCCTCACCTTTTCTATTTTGTTATTCCTTTTACAATAATTATTGTAACGCTTTCAGAAATCTTAATAAACACTAAATGAAATATTTCACATAAAAATAATATTTTTCGTCATAAATATTCGGAAACAGAAATGACAAAAACACCTTCAGTAATCATTATGATACTGAAGGTGTTTTTCATTTCGATTATTTCATTTCTTTTGAGCTTTCCATAATCGCATCAATTAAGCCATATTCTAAGGCTTCTTGTGCAGTCATGTAGTTATCACGATCTGTATCTTTTTCGATACGTGATAATTTTTGGCCTGTTTGTTTTGCCAAGATTTTATTTAAACGTTCACGTGTTTTCAAGATTTGACGCGCTGCGATTTCGATTTCTGTCGCTTGCCCTTGTGCTCCTCCTAAAGGTTGGTGGATTAAGATTTCAGCGTTTGGCAATGCGTAACGTTTGCCTTTTGCTCCAGCTGTTAATAGGAATGAACCCATTGACGCTGCCAGCCCCATTGCGATGGTTTGAACGTCTGCTTTAATGAAGTTCATTGTATCGTAGATGGCTAAACCAGCTGTTACGCTTCCCCCTGGAGAGTTGATATACATATAAATATCTTTCTCAGGATCTTGTGCATCTAAGAAAAGTAATTGCGCGATAATCGCATTCGCCATGTCATCTTGAATGGGTCCGCTCACCATGATAATACGGTCTTTTAATAAGCGTGAATAAATGTCATAAGCACGTTCTCCACGTGAAGACTGTTCAATAACTGTTGGAATTAAATTCATACTACTTCCTCCAAATCTAATATTTGTTTAAGTCTACTGCTATAGTCAATAAAGGTCAATTTATATGCTTGCTAATTAATAAATCTAAAAATCTTATCCCAAATTTCTTTAGAAAAAATATCGAGCGGATTTTTACCTTCGCCAAGAACTGCATATCCAATCATTAAACCAAGAGCAAACAAGATGATGGCAATGATAAGAAAAACTAAGATACGCAATAGTGCCGTAAATAGTAAGTTGCGACTATTCTTTAATTGTTCTTTCATGATTCTTCTGTCCTTTCATCATCAATCATATGTGCGGTTGGATTCATTACCACTTTCTTCGCACTAAAAATTCTACGGATTGCAGCAAAAATGCCTCTTTCAGATTTAATTCGATTTAATAAAATTCCTGTTCCAATCGCTACGCTTTGAAGCGGATTTTCTGCAATCATCACTGGAACTTGAAGTTTTTCAGAGAGCATACGATCAATCCCATTAATCAAGGCGCCTCCACCGGTAACCATCACACCACGTTCGATAATATCTCCAGCCAATTCTGGTGGGGTAGCCTCTAGAACAAGTCTAGCTTCTTCTCCAATGGTATCTAACATTTCTTTTAAGCAATGATAGATTTCATTCGTATAGATTGTCACTGTTTTTGGAAGTCCTGTCGTCATATCTCTTCCTTTGACAATCATATCAGATTCATTTTCAACTTCCACTGCACTTCCAAGCGACATCTTAATCGCCTCTGCAGTTCGTTCTCCAATGATTAATTGATACTTGTCTTTAATATATTCGGAAATCGCAAAGTCCATATTGTCCCCAGCTAATTTAATCGAGCGACTTGTCACTGTTGAGCCCATCGATAAAACGGCAATATCACTCGTTCCACCACCAATATCAATCACCATATTTCCAATTGGAGAAAAGATATCTAACCCTACTCCTACAGCAGCCACTTTTGGTTCTTCTTCTAAATAGATATTTCTTCCACCACATTTAATCGCCGCTTGAATAATCGCCTTTTGTTCTACAGTCGTAATATTCGTTGGCGTGCAAATTAAAATATCGGGTTTTGAAAACCAGCTATTTAAATTTAATTTTTGCATGAATAATTCTAATAATTGTTCAGTAACCGCAATATCCGCTATTACTCCGCCTTTTAATGGATGATGAACATTGATTTCTTTTGGAGTACGTCCTACCATTTGATATGCTCGTTCTCCGACTGCAATCACTTCTCCAGTACGCTCATCTAAAGCAACTAACGAAGGTTCATTTAATATAATCCCGCGATCTTTTAGAAAGACTAAAATATTCGCAGTTCCTAAGTCAATACCAATGTCTCGAAGCATGAAAGTCTCCTCTCTTATAAATATTTCTTTGTTTTAAATCCATTTTTAAAAAGTACAAGGACATAGGAGCCTACTAAAAATGCGGCTGCTAATCCTAAACTATACTGAATAACACCTAAAATTCCATATTTATCAACATTCAAAAAGAAATAAGGGAACGGTCCATCGGGGTTATTTCCAATGGGAATTCGTGTAATTAACGCAATCGCAACAGAAATAATTGCATACGCCAATGGTAAAATCGTCCATACAAACGGATCCCACCACTTATAACAATGCCCTTTATCAAATAGTGCCCAATCTAACAATGCTCCATAAGGAACAATATAATGAACTAGAAAATTTTCAATCGTCCAAAATTCTTCGGGTGTTTTTAAAGGAGCTAGCATGAAATGATACACCAGTCCAGTTAGAAGAATCGCAACGGTCATTCCACCTTTTAAACGAATATCCCACTGACTCCAATGGCCTTCCTTACGGTATTTTAGCAGTAAGTAAATGAGAAAAATAACTACTAGTAAATTAGATTGATTGGTGTAATAGCGAATAGAATGCCATCCGTGGAGAAACATCTCCATTAAGAATCCCACTAAAGCACATATAGCAATGACTCCTTTAGAAATTAAACTTAGTTTCAAAAATACTTCTTTGTTCATTCCATTCCTCTTTCTAAAGACACTAATTCTCCTTATTATAGCATAAATGCTACAACAGTCGGTATTAATAGCCTAAACAAAAAAGGGCCGGCGCTCGCCAACCCTTATTGGTAAAATAGATTAACTTCTTCGATGATTGATTAAATCATGTGGACTCACTACTGGAGTCGCATTCACCCACCGTGCAAAATTACGAAGTGGAATATACAGAATATAATAAATCACGATATTGAGCATAAGCGTCGCCCCTAATCGTTCCACTAAAAACTCGTTCCATCCCATGCTGACAACGCCTCTTAACGCATATACGAAGTATACAGAAACTTCTGTCAAACTTAAGAAGAACACTAATGCTAATCCTAACGTAAATGGATTTTGCAAAATATTTGTACGTACTAAACGAATCACTCGCACAATCACTGCAAATATTCCCATATAGATTCCTAGAATACCTGCATAATAACTATCTACCAAAAATCCTGCAATCACTGAAAACCAAAACATCGCCTTATGGTCAATCATAAAATTCAGCAATACAACTGCAATGACAATAATTCTTGGCGTTAAACTATAGCCAGAACGCAAAAATAAAGTTGAAAAATGATTCGTCAATACACCGTCCACTAGGAAAGCAAGAATGAAGACAAACAATACCCAATAAACTCTTCTGGAGTTACGCATTATTGCCCCTCACTTTCGCTTGTACGAATGACTACTGTTACATAACGAACATCATTCGTATCCGCCGCTGGACGAATTTTCACTTCTTTATATAATCCAAAACGATCCATTGCCACTTCTTCAACCGTTCCGATATATAGTGAATTTGGAGAAATTCCTCCTAGACCACTCGTCACTACCTTATCCCCTACTTTAATATCCTGAGTAGCTTGAATTTGGCTCATAACAAGCATATTTGTCTTTTCATCATATCCGGTAATGGTCCCGTAGATTGGTTCTTTTTCGTTTTGAATCATCGCCGCAACACGAACTAAAGTATTATCAGCATTCGATAACAAGGCAATACGTGCGCTTGTAGGATTCACATCTAAAACTTTTCCTACTAAACCATTATCACTCATTACCGACATTTGAGGTTGGATTCCATCATTTGATCCTTTATTAATCGTAATTACATCACGCCAAGTATCCGGATTACGCGCAATGACCGTAGCATTCACTAATGTATAATCATTCAGCGTATCTTGCAACTTCAGCGTTTCTTTCATTTTTTGGTTATCACGTTTTAACTCATTCAATTGAACCTCTAATTCATGAATGGTATCGATTTTTTGTTTTAAGGATTGATTTTCTTGATACGTATTTGATAAATCACCCACACTATCAATAAAATCATTAATACTATTTGCTGGATAAGAGACTAATCTTCCAAGAATATTGGTTACATCATTAACACCTTGAGTCACGATATTACTTCCGTAAGTAACGGAATACATGATTAATGCTAATGCAACAATGATTCCGATTACCCAACCAATTAGTTTCTTATTTGAAAAAATTGGATTCACATCATCACTCCTCTATAAAATTTTTCAACGGACTCTATTTTTTCATTAATGATGGGTTCGCTAGAATAGCTCCTGTTCCTAATGCCACACAATCTAGTGGGTCATTGGCAACAAACGCTGGCACTTGCGTTTCCTTCGAAATCATCTCTGCAAGATGACGAAGCATCGCTCCACCACCTGTCAGAACGATTCCATGATCAATAACGTCCGCAGAAATTTCTGGCGGTGTTTGTTCTAACACATCTTTAACAGCATCTAAAATTTGATGAATAATCTCACTCATCGCAATTGCAATTTCTTTAGCGGGAACTTCTACTACTCGTGGAAGACCTGTTACCATATCACGTCCACGAACTTGCATACTTCCTTGCGCTTTTTCGACAGAAGCAGACCCTAATTGAATCTTAAGTTCCTCTGCTGTACGCTCTCCAATCAGTAGATTATACGTTTTACGAACGTGCTGGACAATAGCTTCATTGAGCTCATCTCCACCAACGCGAATCGAACGACTATTCACGATTCCTCCTAAAGAAATCGTTGCTACGTCCGTTGTTCCTCCACCAATATCTACAATCATGCTTCCTGTTGGGTCTGTAATTGGTAAGCCCGCTCCTACTGCTGCTGCAAAAGGTTCTTCCACAACATAGGCTTCCTTCGCTCCAGCATATTTAGTAGCATCTAAAACAGCTCTTTTTTCAACGTCTGTAATTCCGCTTGGTACACAAATAATGACCACTGGTTTAAAAAATGAGCGGCCAACAATCGATTGGATGAAATATTTTAACATAGCAGTTGTCGTATTATAGTCTGCGATTACACCATCTTTCATTGGGCGTAATGCTACGATATTTTCAGGCGTTCTCCCAATCATTTCGAAAGCCGATTTCCCTACTGCGATAATTTCTTCTGTAACGATATTTTTTGCAACAACGGAAGGTTCACGTGTGACAATTCCTTCATCTTCAAGATAAACAATCGTGTTAGCTGTTCCTAAGTCAATTCCGATATTTTGTGCTTTAAAATTAAATGCAACCACACTACTTCCTCCTTCAGTAATTCTTCTACAGACCAGGCTGTAAGAATTCTATTCTAGTATATCAGAATTTGGCACTTTATTCTTGTTTTTTATAGCTTTTTAGAAAACTTTTTTATTTTGAAATATTAAAGCGGTTTCTGTAATCTGTTGGTGATTTTTACATCCGAAAGTTTCCAAAATTTAAATAGATTTTACGAAATAAAAAAAGAACCAAACAACATAAAGTTGCTTGATTCCTTTCTCTTTTTCCACTCGTCTGGCAAGGCGAGCAATTAATTTAGTAAATCCATCTATTCAGATAATGAACTAGTTAAATCTCTTTTTGCCATTTGAAGCTACCATGACAACACCTAAACCTAATAATGCCAATCCAGCTAATAGTGTTCCTTGTTCAGAAACACTACCAGTATTTGGTAAGTTTGGTTCATTTGGTTTTTCAGGTTCTGTTTGGTCTGTGATGACTAATTTGCCATCTTTGTACTCTACAGAATTTCCGTTAGCATTTAACACTTCAATCGTTCCATCAAAGTTCACTTTGAAAGTGATATCTGTTACTGCTAAGTAGCCTGTTGGTGCTGCTTCTTCATGGAATGTATATGTTCCAGGTGCTAAGTTTAATTCTTTAGACTTATCCGCTTCTGAAGTCCAGCTTGCTACTGGTGTTCCTTCTGCTTTGTCACCTTTGAAGATCTTGATTTTAGCTCCCTCAATTTCTTTTCCAGCAATATTTACTTTACTGAACGTTACTTTACGAGGTAAATCATCATCTTTATCGGTTACTGTCACTGTTGAACCATTTGTTTCAACTTTGTTTTCTTCACCTTTAGAGTCTTTTTCACCAACATTTGTTACCGTTACAGTTCCATCATAGTTCACTTTGAAAGTGATATCTGTCACCTTAAGGTATCCTGTTGGCGCTGCTTCTTCATGGAATGTATATGTTCCAGGCGTTAAATCTAATTCCTTAGATTTTCCTGCTTCTGATGTCCAGCTTTCTACTGGAGTTCCTTCTGCTTTGTCACCTTTGAAGATCTTAATTTTAGCGTCTGCGATTTCTGTTCCGCCTAAGTTTACTTTGCTGAAAGTAATCTTACGTGGTAAATCATCATCTTTATCGGTTACTGTCATTGTTGAACCATTTGTTTCAACTTTGTTTTCTTCACCTTTAGAGTCTTTTTCACCAACATTTGTTACCGTTACAGTTCCATCATGGTTTACTGTGAACGTAATGTCTG
>NZ_KV790870.1:0-444 GCF_001807725.1 Granulicatella sp. HMSC31F03
TCTGTTGCCTTTACAATGAGAGGAAAGGGAATCATAGGATATTGTGTTTTCATTCTTCAAATTCCTCCATAAACTTTTTGATTAAGGCTAGTCCACTGGTTCTATGCCGATAGACAGTAGAACGGTTCAATTTCAACAGGTCTGCAATTTCTGAATCGCTCATGTCCATAAAGTAAAACAGCAGTAGAATTTCACGTTTCTTGTCTGGCAACTCACGTAATGCTTCACTCAACAAATCATTTTCAACGCCTACTGATAACCCATTGAGTGTAAAAATCTGAAAGTCAGTTGAATAGTTATCTGTTGTCGCAAACTGGCTAACAAGATAATCGCCAACATCCGAAAAGGACACCTCACGCTTTGCAATCCTTGAAAGATAAAGCATATAATTCTTTCGCTCGTCTTCCATAGCACGTTTACAGATATAGTCAAACTGATTTTCTA
>NZ_KV790870.1:464-44424 GCF_001807725.1 Granulicatella sp. HMSC31F03
CACGTTTACAGATATAGTCAAACTGATTTTCTATTGTGGTCTGAAAAGAAGATGGTTTCATGTTTCTCACCCCCTTTCTGTCTAGGAAAGGAAGTGAGCCTTGCTCGTTTATCTCCTTTCACTCTTAGTCCCAATGTGAAAGGGGGATTTGTTGCATTACTGATAAATAAACTTTGTAAAAAAGTTCTGAATAGCCAAAAAAGCATATAAACAGATTTATTTCTCTGTTTACATGCTTCTGTTATTCTATCTATATGATTTATAAAACCACATTGGTGGACGTACTTATCTATTGCAGATAGACGACTTTTTTTGACAAGAACCCAATGTAAGGAAATTTATTGTATATGATGTACTTCATGGCGACGTTGACCTCCAACAAACCGCCATTTGGAAGTAATATACAATATTTTAACAGCGTAAATAGCACTACCATATAACGGTTTTTTTTATTGGCGTTTAGTAGTGCTTTTTATTAAATATAAACCTATAAACCATATAACACGTTTTTCTATACCTGTTTTTAATTCAGTAGGAACAATAAAATGTATAGAGGTGGTCTACTATGCGTAAAAAAGAAGATAAATATGATTTTAGAGCCTTTGGTTTAGCCATTAAAGAAGCTCGATTGAAACGAGGTTTAACTCGTGAACAAGTGGGAGCATTGATTGAAATTGACCCACGGTACTTAACTAATATTGAAAATAAAGGGCAACACCCCAGCATACAAGTTCTTTATGACCTTGTATCGTTACTTCATGTTTCCGTTGATGAATTTTTCTTACCTGGGGTCCCGAGCGCTTAGTGGGAATTTGTATCGATAAGGGGTACAAATTCCCACTAAACCAATGTTTCAAGGCCTATTTATTTTTTATATTCAATTCTCTTAAGTGTTTAGGAATAGATAACAAGTCAAATTTATACTCTCCAAGAAAAGTGATATGCTCCCAATTAATAGGAGATACATGCTTCATATACTTAGTTACTTCGGGATCTATTTTGACGAGATAATTATAAGCTGCTTGTAAGTAGACGGCGTTCCATATACTTATTGCATTTATTAACACATTAAGCGCACTAGCACTTTGAAGTTGTCGGCGAATATCGCGCTCCATAAATTTTCCGCGTCGCCCAAAAAATAGTTCTCTAGCTAAAGCATTAATCGCTTCTGTCTTATTTAGTCCATGAGTGATCCTTCGCCGTAGCTCACTATCTGTAATATAATCTATCATAAAAATGCTCTTTTCAATGCGACCTAGTTCTCTCAGTGCAAGAGCTACTCTATTCTTACGTGCGTATGAGCCTAGCTTTCCTAATAGTAAAGAACTAGATACTTTTCCTGTTTGAATCGAATAGGCGATTCGTTTAATTTCATCATAGTTTTCTTCAATAATTTTTACATTGATTTTTCCGCTTATATCTTCTGATAAGTTAGGGTAGTAGGAAGGTGATTTGATAGAAAATAATTGTGATTTTTTTATATTTCTGATGCGAGGTTCAAAATCAAAGCCTAGTAATGCGGTCATTCCAAACACCTGATCAGAATACCCATTTGTATCAGTAAAATGTTCCTCAATATCTAGATCTGTTTCATGATAAAGTAGGCCATCAAGGGTATGAGTAGCTTCCCTTGTATTAGTTGAAGCAACCTCGATATGATGAGTCGTATGCCTATCATTTATTGATCGAATCATTGTAGCTCCTTTTTCCATACTTTTGTAATGTGGATTAACATCGGATTTTAGAGCTGAGACGCCCACTGGGACGCGCATTCCGTCTGAAGCAGTGGTTTTTCCTTCACCCCAAAAGTCTGCAACAGGAAGCTTTAACTGATAATTAACCAAAACAGATTGAGCACGAGTCAGAGCTTCTTTATAAAAGCGCCATTGTTTGGCATTGGCTAACTGAGAATAAGAAATTCCAGGAGTTGATTGGGCCATTTTTTCAAGACCAATATTCATCCCTAAACCCAGCAAAGCAGCAAAAATAATTTTTCTTTCTTGTTCACTCGGCGGTTTCCCTGTAGAATCATGACTAAATTCTTGTGAAAAGTTGGTCCAACTGTCCACCTCAATTAAAAGATCACTAAGCCTTATCTTAGGAATTATTGAATAAAGTTTTTTTCTATATATTTCTGCTTCGCTAGGTGTAACTTTTTCCAACTTTTTAAGGTTTGCTCTTGAAATTCTCTTATCAACTGTCGAATAAAATTGAAGCTGTAAATCTAAAATTATTTCCCGATCCTTTAAATAGTCCTCAAACGTGTCTGGAATAGTTTCTGAATCAATACAAGCAGATAAATCAACTAAGTAATCATCAATATTTCGATGGATCATACTTCCTTCAACTGAAATATCTCCTGATCGAATATTGTTCTTTAGCTCGGTGAAAGCTACTAACTCATAGTAAGACCGATCTATTTTCCCCTCTTCTGGCCGAACAAGGCTTTTCCATTTTTTACTCACAAAATCAGTAGAAGTATCTGCCGGTATTTTTCTTTTACCACTATTGTGTAAATCAGTTAGTTGAGTTAGGGCCATGAGGACTGGATTTGCTGCCGGAGTTGCTTTGAACGAAAGGGTCCTCAATAACATTGGCGTGTATCTTCGGAGGTAATTAGCTTTATTTCGAACCATTTCTAAATAGCCATGATTTTTATTACCTGTAATTTTTTTAGCTTCTTCTCCATCTTGTACTAAATCTTCCCAAGGCATGATTCGTTCAATTTCGTCAAAAGGATTACTATCATTATCTTTTGCAAAGTGAAGAGCATCAATTAAAGAAGCATAATGTTCCAATTTTTTAGTAGCCAATTTTCCTTTTTCTTTTAACTGTTCTTGTGAATCACGTGTCCCTTTGCGTTTAATACTTGCTAAAATGCGGTCATTAATCTCAATCAGTTGATCGATCAGATATTGATGATGATTGACTAAAAAAGCAATAAGTAAAGAGTATCTTTTTTCAAGCTCAAAACGGGAGAAGTCATATGCATCATAATTTTCCCCTAGTCTAGCTAGCTGAAGAAACCTGTTCCGATTAATATGGGAGACATTAATTGTCCCGAGTCCCATGGAAGCAATCACTTCCACTTTTTTACAAATACTCATAAAGCTTTCTGGATTTGCCTTACCTGGAATGTCTTTTAGCCAAGCGAGTTTAGTTATTTTCGTCTCTTCATAAATTTGAAACAAACTCTCTAGTTTTTCAATTTGTATATCTGTTAATGAACAGAGTAATATTGAAAATAAGTTGTTTTCTGCTTTATCTCGACAGCGGCTTATAATGTCTTCAAGTGTAGCTATAGATGGAAAAATAATTCTTTTTCGAGTTAAGAAATCAATTGTTTTTTTCATTAGATAGATAGAGTCATCATTTTCTAAAGCTAGTTCAATTAAATATTCTATTAACTGTTTTTGTGTATTAGCACTACCGAATCGATGATAGTTGAATACTTCTAAGATCTCGTTGAAGTGATTTGCACGTGTATTTCTATGATCATATGAATTTAAATCAATTGCATCAAGATGGAGCTGTCGACTCACATAAGAAGTTAGTCTGGTTGATTTAATCGGCCAATTACTTAAAGAACACCCAGGATACCGGGCCAAACAAAGTTGTATCGCAAATCCTAGTTTATTGACCTTTCCACGGTGTTGATTAATAACCTCCAGATCATAATCAGAAAAACTAAAATACGCTTTAAAATCCTCTTCTGATAAGTGGTCTACAGAAAGAAGTTGTTCACGCTGTGAAGTAGTTAAAATTCTTTTCATAGCCATATCTTAAGCATTCCTTTTATTGAGGTAACGGTAAAAGGTTGTTTTGCTTAATTTAGAGGCATCAAGAATTTGACGAATAGAATACTCTTTGCTGTCATACATTTTTAAAGCTAAATCAATTGATAGCTTACCTTTACTTGGACGGCCCCCTTTTTTTCCTCGGACTCTGGCTGCCTTAAGACCAGAGTTAGTTCGTTCAATAATAATATCCCGTTCCAGTTCTGCTAAACTAGCCATAACTCGGAAAAAGAATCTTCCCATAGACGTTGAAGTATCTACGTTATCTTGAATAGATATAAAATTGACACTAAGTTCTTCAAATAATTCAGAAAGTTCAATCAAATGTTTAGTTGATCGTGAAATTCGATCTAACTTGTAAATGACAACAGAATCTCCTTCACGTAGTAGGTTGATCATTTCTTCTAATTGCGGTCGGTCTTTTTTCGCACCAGTTACTTTTTCTTGAAATAATTTATCAATTCCATAATGAGTAAGTGCATCAATTTGTAAACTAAGATTTTGATCATCCGTACTCACTCGAGCATAGCCAAAAATCATAAAAAAACCTCCTTAATTTTATAATTTAAATGTACCATAACTCATTAAGTATAACTATATAGGAACTATGAAAAAGGAACGGATTTTGGTACTTGATTTACTTAAAAAACATTTAGAAAAAGCAGGAAAATGAAAAGGTACCATAAACGGTCGTTTATGGTACCATTCAAATTTATCCTTATTGTACAAAATAACAGCGAAATTTTTAAATCTATTCCTTATCGATACAAATTCCCCGTAGGCGCTAGGGACCTCTTTAGCTCCTTGGAAGCTGTCAGTAGTATACCTAATAATTTATCTACATTCCCTTTAGTAACGTGTAACTTTCCAAATTTACAAAAGCGACTCATAGAATTATTTCCTCCCGTTAAATAATAGATAACTATTAAAAATAGACAATACTTGCTCATAAGTAACGGTACTTAAATTGTTTACTTTGGCGTGTTTCATTGCTTGATGAAACTGATTTTTAGTAAACAGTTGACGATATTCTCGATTGACCCATTTTGAAACAAAGTACGTATATAGCTTCCAATATTTATCTGGAACATCTGTGGTATGGCGGGTAAGTTTTATTAAGACACTGTTTACTTTTGGTTTAGGATGAAAGCATTCCGCTGGCAGCTTAAGCAATTGCTGAATCGAGACTTGAGTGTGCAAGAGCAACCCTAGTGTTCGGTGAATATCCAAGGTACGCTTGTAGAATCCTTCTTCAACAATCAGATAGATGTCAGACGCATGGCTTTCAAAAACCACTTTTTTAATAATTTGTGTGCTTAAATGGTAAGGAATATTCCCAACAATTTTATACCTCTGTTTGTTAGGGAATTGAAACTGTAGAATATCTTGGTGAATTAAAGTGACACGAATGTTCAGTTTTAATTTTTCTGACGATAAGTTGAATAGATGACTGTCTAATTCAATAGACGTTACCTGTTTACTTATTTTAGCCAGTTTCGTCGTTAAATGCCCTTTACCTGTTCCAATTTCGTAAACGGTATCGGTTTCTTTTAAATTCAATTGTTTTATTATTTGGTTGAGTACTTTTTCACTCGTTAAAAAGTTTTGAGAATATTTTATATTTTTGTTCATGTAATCACTCCTGAAGTGATTACATCTATAAATAAATACAGAAGTTAAACGATTTGTTTGTAATTTTAGTTATCTGTTTAAAAAGTCATAAGATTAGTCACTGGTAGGAATTAATCTAACGTATTTATTTATCTGCGTAATCACTGTTTTTAGTCTGTTTCAAAACAGTAGATGTTTTATCTACATTACGCATTTGGAATACCAACATGACGAATCCCTCCTTCTTAATTACAAATTTTTAGCATCTAATTTAACTTCAATTCCTATTATACAAAATTTTAAGATAATGCACTATCAACACACTCTTAAGTTTGCTTCTAAGTCTTATTTCCATAACTTTAGGGTTAACCATACGCAAGACCAATCACTCTCGGACAATACTCATGATTTTAATGATAAAATCCATGTTAAACCCATAGATAAGAAATACACCTGCAATAACCGTTACCTGTTTGTGCCAATTTAAAAATGCACCACTTTTTTATAATTAAAACGGTTGAAAACTGTACCACTAATAACTCACAATAGAGAGATGTCACCGTCAAGTTAAATGTACAAAATAACAGCGAAATTTTTAAATCTATTTCTTATCGATACAAATTCCTCGTAGGCGCTCGGGACCCCTACCTGCTAATAACTTGGTAAAAAGCACCCGACGATTACAGATAGAGAAATACATGGATAGCTTTACAGACAAAGAACTATCCTTAATGGAATCTTTAGCCAGCGGTATCAACGAAGCAAGAAACATCGAAGACTAATTAAAAGAATCCATACATAACGGAAAGAGCCGATAAAATGAGATTGTATTAATCTCATTTTATCGGCTCTGCGTCTTTGCGTCTGGCTCTGTAATCACAGTTACTTTGAACTGCTTTATTTCAATTAAATTTTCTTGTCTGCATTTCGGACAATAGAGGGGGAATTTTTTTAATTCAGTATCTTCCCTTATCTTTAATCGTGTTTTATTTCCACATACAGGACACAATATCCACTTGTAGTTTATAATAACTATCTCCTCCTTTACACTTTAATTCAAATCTTTATTAAAAAATATTTCATCTTATTTAACAAGAAACCATATTTATATAACAACATAAAATACACTAAGTTATTTTATTGAACATATATCGTACTTTATCTATCCGACTATTTGGACGACGGGGCTGGCAAACAGGTTCACCGGTAGTAACATGGTACCCTTTTAACTCTGTTAAACAAACACTACGTCCATTTGTAAAGAAAGTTAAATCACTACGATATTCTTGAATACACCGAGCAGGGATTTCTCCACTAAGAATGACCTCATTATTTTTCAATTGAGTGTCTACGATGTTCGCACAATATTTAGGAGCATCGTTGTATGCTCGTGAAAGATATTCCTGTGGCGCATAAATTTTAAAACTAAGATATGGCTCTAACAATTCTGTTCCAGCTTTTTTTAAGACTTGTTCCAATACAATAGGAGCAAGCATCCGAAAATCTGCTGGAGTACTAACAGGGCTATAGTATAAACCGTACTTAAAACAGATTTTACAATCCGTCACATTCCAACCATATAATCCTTGTTCGCAACCATAGCGTATCCCTTCCATAACTGCATTTTGAAATGATTGATTTAAGTATCCAAGAGAAACCGAGCTCTCATACTGCATTCCACTTCCCAACGGAAGCGGTGATACAGATAAACCAATGGAAGCCCAGAAAGGATTTGGCGGCACTTCGATGTGAATGGTATATTCTGCATTTTTTAACGGTCTCTCCATATAAATGACTGTAGGCTCTTTTAGTTCTATCTCCACATGATACTTTTCTTGCAACAGTGCACTAATCACTTCCATTTGTACTTTCCCTAAGAAAGAAAGTATAATTTCATGTGTCGTAGAATCCACGTAATATCGTAGAAGCGGATCACTATCTGAGATTTCCAAAAGGGCATCAAGCAACATTTCTCTCTGTTCAGGTTTACTCGGTTCAACAGTTGTTTGTAGTAGAGGGTGCGGATTTTCAATCTTTTTTCTCTGTGGCAATAGTTTTGTATCTCCAAGAACACTATTTAACTTCAAAAACTCATTTTGCAAAATAACAATTTCTCCAGAATAAGCTCTATCAATCTTACATAATTCACCATTTATTGAAGTATACATTTCTGTAACTTTTATTTTTTCTTTTTCTGATACTCTAACCGAATCTCGTAAATGTAGTACTCCACTATAAAGGCGTATATATGCAAGACGTTGTCTTTTTTTTGTATATTCAATTTTGAAAACATTTCCGCAAAGTTCAGACGGACCTCGATGTGTTGATGAATAAAATTTATTAGTAATAACTTCTATAAGGTTATCAATCCCTATATTACTTTTTGCACTTCCATGATAAAGAGGGAACAGAGAACAATTCTGAAATCTTATGCTTTCCTCTTGTTCGAGTTCCAATGCTTCTAATGATTTACCGGACATATATTTCTCTAAAAGGTCATCGTTTCCCTCTATTACCGTATCCCATTGTTCAGATTCGGTAAAGTTCGTCACACACATATTAGGATACAGTTCTACCTTCTGTTTGATTACAATTTCGGCAGAAAGTTTCTCTTTAATATCCTGATAAACCGTTGATAAATCAATTCCATTTTGGTCAATCTTATTGATAAAAAAGATTGTGGGAATCCCCATTTTCCTAAGTGCATGAAATAATATACGAGTTTGTGCTTGTACGCCATCTTTTGCAGAAATCAGTAGAATTGCCCCATCTAAAACTGATAATGAACGATATACTTCTGCTAAGAAATCCATATGTCCTGGCGTGTCTATGATGTTCACCTTCGTATTTTCCCACTGAAAAGAGGTTATTCCTGTCTGAATTGTAATTCCTCTCTGACGTTCTAAAAGCGTATTATCCGTCCTCGTTGTACCTTTGTCCACGCTTCCTAATTCTGTAATCGCTCCACTGTTATATAATAAGCTTTCTGTTAAGGTAGTTTTTCCTGCATCAACATGAGCTAAAACTCCAATATTAATAATTTTCATGTGATTTTCCTCCATTCAAAAACCCAAAAGGGCATAAAAATCCCAGTGATAAATACTTTTATCACTGGGATTTTTATGCATAACCATAGGTATACAAAGCATACAGATATTCTCTGGATACTTTAGAATCACATGATAAAGGTATTCTTAAACTGGGTACAAAAAACTAAGCCCTCCTAAAAAAGGACATCTAATTATTTGTTCCCGCTATCAAATTGACAGTTTATTTAAGAATACCTTGCCGCATATTTATTAACTCCTTTTAAATAGTCACTTAAATAATAGCACGTAAGAGCATATTTGTAAAGGAATCTCCAATTTTTTATCAAAGAGAGTACGTGATTACAAAATAGCTGTAATAATGTACCAATATTTGTTATTCTATAATCTTCCAATTACTCCCGTTCTTTTCAAGTACCAAATCAAATTGAGATACCTGCGTTGCTTTGGTCTGCTGGTCGATATACTCCACTGTCAGCGATACCGTGACTTGATTATCCTTACGATTGTGAATAGGATTTACCAGTTCTTGAAAGATGTACTCTTTTCCGATTGGTTTTAATATCCCGTCATTCACATAGTAGGAAAGTTCACTGGCTGTCGCTGTAGGATAGAGCTTGAAGAACGTCGTTAAAAACTCATTGATTTCATTGGTTGTAATGGAATCAACCGTCCCCTCACTTTCAATGGCTTTTGGTTTATAACTTGATTTCTTAGGTATGTTGGTAATGGTCGGATTCTTAACCAGTACCATATTTCCAGAACCATCTACATAGACACTCACTATATAAGCAGAGTGGACGGTCTTTGTATTTTCTCCCTCTGTAATGAGCTGGTCTACACTGTAGGTTACATTAAACTCATTGTCGCCAGTTGGCTCTACCGTCCATATCTGAAATCCTCTTACAGAAGACGATACAGGAATATCTTTGCGTACTGTATCAACATTGAGAGCTTGAAGTTCATCTGTCAGATAGCCTTTTAGACTTTCCATTCGATTATCAATGGACTTATCGGATTGCTCCCATGAATAGTAGACTTTCGCAAAGTTCTCTACAAAATTTTCTACATGATGAGTATCAACGTATTCCTTTTCTATGATAGTTGTTTCGTGAATAGTATGAGTATCTATAGCTGTAAAGTGCTTGAATATCGCAAAGCTGAAACTAAGCCCTAAAAGTACCCACAAGGCAATCACAACCTTTTTATGAGGATTGACCTTATAGTAGACACGAGGTTTCTTTTCCTTTGGTATCTGTTTTTCTTTATTCTGATTTTTTCTAAATTTCATCATTAAATCTTCCTTTCTCATTGTTTGATTCGTCCTGCTCCCACTAAATGCTGTTGCCAGTAGGGGCTTGTTAAGTCGGCATAACCGATTGGGTCGCCTGCATGAAACATACGGTTATTGCCAAGGTATATCCCAACATGAGTAATATAAGAGCCAGCGTTATAGGTAGAATGAAAGAAAACCAAATCGCCAGCTTGTGCTTCCGATAGTGGGATATGCTGGGTCACATCATATTGCTGTTGTGCGGTTCGTGGTAAGTTAATTCCAGCTTTTCCATACGTCCATTGTGTCAGTCCGCTACAATCAAAAGAAGTAGTCGGGGAAGCTCCACCGTAAACGTATCGCCAGCCCTCATATTTCAGTGCTTCGTCCATGATGGCTTGTACCGTATCATCATCAAACTCTGTTGTGACAAGATACTGCGTTACCAGTTGCACATAAAACATATTGCCATAGTTGTATCGCCAGCCCCCATTGATAGGTATGGCTATGGGATTGGGGTAAGACACTTTTTCGCCACCTGAATACTCTTTTGAGAAACTTTGAGCCAGTTCAAAGGTATATTTATTTCCACGATTAGCCACATACCCTAAGAAACCACCACCATAATTGTAGGACTGGATAACCGATTCTAAATCTACACTGAGCCTTTCGCTACTGGCTAATAATTCACTGAAATACTTCACACCTTGCTTAATGGATTCTTCTGTACTCAATGAATTAGGTGGAAGACCGAGGGATTCCGAGGACTGCATAACATCTTCCGCAGTACCGCCCGATTCCACCTGTATAATCGCAAGAAGTATGTTGACATATTCTTCAACGCCATATTCTTTGGCATATTTTTCTACCATAGGCTTATGAGCCAGCACTTCTGCGGAAACATTCACACCTCCATAATGAATATTGGAAATTCCGCTGTCCTGTTCATCTGAAAATAAAATGGCAACAAACAGAAGCAGTGAGAAGACCATCAAGAATAATCCAGAACCACCAATCACTAAAGTTTTCAACTTCATGGTTTCTTACCGACTTTCTTAATGGTGGCGGTTTTGATTGGTGGTCTACTTCTTGTATTTTGTAGTGGTACTCTTTGAACAGTAGACGGACGTTCTTTTGTGATTGGACGTTGTGAAGTTCTATCTGCTGTAGTGGTTGAAGTTGCTGGCTTTTGAACGGTTTTTTCTTGAACGGTATTGCCTTGGCGTTCCACTTTTGGACTTGAAAAATCGGACTTAACTGCTGGACGCTCTTGTTTGGCTTGTTGAGATTCCTTATATGAAGTCTGAATATTAGACTGTTTTGAGGTCTGTTCATCATGATATTGTTCTTGTCTTGTAGTCGGTCTTTCATGAACAGAAGAAGCAGGCTGTTTTTTCTGTTTGACCTGTTCCATTTCAGAGCGACGCTTCGCAATGGTTTTTCGCCTTTGTTCCTGCTGTTCCTTGCGTCCACTGGCTCTGTCCGCTTTGGTTTGAGAAATACTACTGGTTAAATCACGGACATTCTCTTTTACTTTGGATTTTCCTTGATATACTGCATATCTTGCATTGGTCGGCAAATCTTTAACCTGTTCTTTCAAACCACTAGCAGTGTCTACCATTCTGTCTTTGGTATCAGCTACTGTACCGATGGTTTGACCGATACGTTTTCCAAGTGTTGATTTTTCCTTTCCGTCTGGTCGGGAGTGATCTGCTTGTGTCCTTGCAGAACTCCCCGAACCCGACTGTCCTTTTTTACCTGTAACAATGGCAGACCCAGCCCCTAGAGTAGTCATGGAACGTCCAAGTTTCCGCTGTAGACGGTGCATGTGAGCGTGCATAAGCATACGAGGTTTTCTCATCACACGACTTCCCACACTTTGAGAATCGTTACTCTGTAGAGAAAACATACTCATTAAATCGCCCAGCTTGAAGTAGATTCCTGCAAAGGTCACAATCTGTAGAAAAGCAATCAAAAAGAACGGATAACCAGCCGATAAGGTATAGAGCATGGTTGAAATACTAAATGCTGTCGTAATAATCAATGTGATTCCAGCTCGTGTCAAAATGGTATTAAAGAGCTTTGTTATGGCTCGTTTTGACATACCATCAAATGATGGAATCATGCTTAAAATAAAGCTCACAGGCAGAAACATAGCATAGATGATAAAAAGTACCTGCGAGAAAATCATGATTCCTGTTAATAGGAATACAAATATGGAAATCCCAATATTGAAGACAAATAGGAAGAAGACTGTACCTAAACGGTTAATGGTCTTTGTAATGGTTAGATTGGTATTGCTTCTGTCTTCAATTTCTTCCGCAACAATTTTTTCTCTGTCTTCGCCATTGTTGGAATCTGGGCTGGTGGAGAGCAGGCTTTCCACACGGTCAATACCGATACTTTCAATGTCTGAACTGTTGTATTGAAGCAGTAGCCACGGTTGCTGAACCTGTATGGAAAACAGGCTATCTCTGATTAAGTCCACGCTGTCCTTGCCTTGACTATCGGAATGGGGCATGACAATCTTCGTGCCAAGTGATAAACTGGCATTACTGATGTCTGATGAAAAGTCATTGATTTTTTTAATGTAGTCGGGAGCGTAGGCAATAAAGGAAGCCGATAGGATAAACACCAGCACAAAATTCATAATGGCATGAATTGCCTTTGTGGTTTCTCTCTTTATCAGTCCCGTATAGGCAACATAAACCCCAAGAACCAAAATCAAGAGTAAGAGGAATCCAACATAGAAACCCTCTGTTGAAAATCCGTTTGCACTCACACCAGCTAAGGTCTGCATATTCTTACCAATGGAATCTGCTGTAGCGGAAATGAAGTCTAAGGAATAGGCTTCCTGTACTAAGTAACCTGTCGCATTGGAAACATACAAACTGATTGTCCAAATAAAATTGGTAATGGCATATAGTCCATACATGACCTGTTTTCCAATCCCGTCCGACCAGTTCCACGGAAGCCAGCCCCAGCTATTATCCACATAAAAATCCAGTTGATAGTTTTCAAGTGGGTATCGGCTGTATTCATTTGCCACATTGACCGTATCATCTACCAAGCCCGCAGCTTGAACCACCGTTCCCAGCATGGCTAAAAGAAAAATGGCAATCACAAGTGTGAAAGCCACTGTCATTGCCACTTTACCTAGACGTTTCAGCGTCCAGTTTGATTTTATTCTGTTTACTATTGATGGTTTCACATTTACACCTCTTTTCGCACAGGTGGTCTGGTATCAAAGGCATGGAGCAGTTCTTCAAATACAGGGTGGAACTGTATCACACCGACACGACCATATAAATCACTGATAAGGCATTGCCCGTTTTCCAAATCACGCAATCGCTTCTGATTGTTTTCGTCCTCTGGGTCTACACCAAAAAAGGCTAAGGTCTTTTTAATCTCGTTAAGGTCAGTGGAACGAAATGCAAATTTTAAGCCGAGGTTATTTTTCAGTTTTTCATCTAAGAGGTCGTCTGTATTTTGGGTCACGAAATATACCCCAGCGTTCATAGCACGACCAGCCCGAACCAGCTTCATAGATAGTGTTTTTCCTTGTGCTACCTGTAAAAAGCTCCATGCTTCGTCTAAATCTACAATCTTGAAAATGCTTCGGTCTGTATGGATAAAGTCTAAAGCAAAGGTACTAATGACAATCAGCATAGCAACGGATAAAAGCTCCATAGTGGTATATTCCTCAAAGGAAGTTTCCTTGTCGGGAAGTACCAAGTCCGCAACCTGTATAATGTTCAGTTGTTTTTCTAAGCTGATAGACTGCTCCACATAACCATTACTGAATAATAAATGTGCAAAGTCATAGTCTGTAAAACTTTCGATATGGTCGGCTATACTGGTACTTAGTGGCGTATTCTCAACCCGTAATTCCTCAATCACTTTCATCAACCCTCGTACTTCACTATTGGTTACTGCACGAATGGCTTTTCTAAGGATTGGGAAGCGTTCCCCATCACGAGAGGAAATCCCCGTAAGGAATGTCAGAATATCAATAGCCAGTGATTCAGAATCTTTGGGATTTTTCATAATCACATAAGGGTCAAGTAAGCCTTTGTTTTTCTCATCAGAAGTCAGAGTGACGATATTGATTTCATGGGAAATCTCTGGCAAGGTTTCTTTCCATCTGCCACGTTCTGCTTTTGGGTCTACAATCACTGCTTGTGCCCCATAAAGCACCGCATAATAGACGATAAGGTTATTCGCAAAGGATTTACCACCACCCAGCGAACCAACAAAAGCCGACGCTAACGCATTGGTTACTGAACCCTTAACCCCTTGACTGGCAAGAGCAGGTTTCAGATAGACATTGCGTCCAGTATCTAAGCTGTAGCCAACATAAATCCCCTCATTTTCCCCCAGCATTTGAGTAGCACCAAAACCTAAACCAGCGAGGAAATCAGAGGTCACGTATTGAATATAATCATTCATATAACGCTTGCTGGCAGGTAAAAATTCTTCATGTAAGCCGAGCATATCCCCAAATGGTCGTACCAGTTTTACGCTTAAATCGTCATAAAAATCTTTCACTTCATTACAACGACGTTTGAGTTCGTCAAGATCATTTGCTGATACCCTTACCACATAAGACAGCTTGTACATAGATTCCTTGCTTTGGTCTAAATTGGTTTCCAGCTCATTCACACTTTCCAGAGCTTCCGCCACATTGGAGCTGGTTTCATTATCACTTTGCCAAGCGTGGTTATCCAAGTCTTTCAGTTCTTTCTTTTTATTGCGGACAGTAGATAGGGCTTTACGATTCGCTACAATTTCCACATTCATTGACGTATCAATCGGGAATGTAAATTGCTGTTGCTGGTAGTAGAAGATTTCAGAGGACGGGAAGTCCAGTTCTCCGACAATGCTGTTAATGGTAAAGTAAGCTACATAGACGGTTTCATCTTCCTGCTGGATTTTCAAATATCGCTGTTTTTCTTCCACCAAACAGCGAGTAGGCTTAATCAAGTCATAGTATTTAATCAGCGTTTCATTATCCAGCTTTTTCTTTGATAGATGGTACTCATACTCTTCATAGGCAGTGCCTGTCTGTCCGTAAAGGTGTTCAATCAGATAGCCGAAGTCGTCCTTATCTAACCTGCGGATTTTGAAACGACGAGAGATTTTATTTTCTAAGAGCTTTTCCATCTTCTGAAAACGCAGGATTTCATCATTACTCATACTAACAAAATCGCCCATCAGCTTATGGTTCACATCATAGACAAAATCAGACAAAGCATTTTTTGCTTCAACGGTAAGACTTTTCATAGAAAACTCCTGATCGTTGAGAAGCAACTTAAAGCCGATAAAGAAACGGTAGTTCACTTGATTTTCGCCAATCATGGATATTAAAGCGTCTGTCTGTTGGTCGATTTTGTCATAGGCAACCGCTTTGAGCTTGCCAGTGACTTCATTTTTGGAACGCTCTTGTGCAGAACGTATGCTGGATTCTGTACTGATTTGTAAAGCATGAATTTTGCCATCACGATTTTGTGCGATAAGCTGTCTGAAAGAATCATGCACTTGTATTTTCTGTTCTGGACTTAGAAATGAGTAATTGTAAGGAACAAGCTCATAGTAAGCATAACATTCCCCGTCTTTATTCCAGACGAGATTGTTTTCAATGTATTTAATTGGATATGCCATAAAATTCACTCCTAACTGCTGTAATGGCTTCTTGTGGCTGGTTTCTGCCAAGCGTTACTTTTTTTCCTGCATAGGTCAGCTTTGGTCGCAGTGCATAAGCAATGACAGACTTCAAAAATCCATAAGGCTTTTTACCATCAAAAGTTTTTGTAGACATAAACCATGTGAAAGCCACAGGAATCCCAAAGTATTTGAGAAATGCTCCCTCTATCATGGAAAGAGGGGGCAAGTTGCCAAGTATCATCACTGCAAAGAGTGACACGACAAACCATGTCATTTGCGTAAAGGTTATGGGAAACGGAAGTCTAAAATCATTGATAGAATACAGTACCTTTTCCACAGACCAGATACTGGTATAGCTTCGTATTTTCTTCATGTAATCAATCCTTTCATAAAAAATAGGGGTAGCTGATTGAGCCACCCCGTAAAATAGAAAATCTGCCAGTAGTAATGTACCGACAGATTTAATAGACGATTTCAAAAATCCCATGATTGGTTGAGATAAACGTTCCTGAAAGGTCTAAATCCCGACCATAGGCTTGATAATCAATATAGTTTTGAAGACTAGCTGGTACTTCGCCTAAAGCACCCGTTTCTTCAATGTAGTAGCGTGCCACGTCATACATATCATCACAATCGGAATGAATGATAATATCCTCTTGATGTTCGCTTAGTTCTTCAATGCTTGAAAAATGAGTGAGCAGAGCAGATAGCTCCGATTGTAATTCTTCGGGTAATTCCGATACCATTTCCCATAGTCGATTGAGTTCGCCAATGGAAGTGTATTCGTCAACCGTAAAGGGTAACTCGTAGTCATGAATGGCGTATTCCTCATATTCATCATTCAAGCCGATTTTCTCTTTGACTTCCTCAAAGTCAATGGGAAAGGTAAACCACGCACCGACCAATTCGCCCTCATTGTATTTGCCTAAATTCGCAATATAGACTTGCATATCGTCCATATATTCACGTCCTTTCTTTGTAGAGATTCAAAAATCCCTACCGCACTTCGTTTGGTGTACCATTCCTTTGCGGAACATAAGAAAACCACTTATATTCCACAAAAGAACGGTTTTATTTAAGCACCAATAATGCGATTGAATAGCTCTAGTAAAATGTCTTTTACTCCAGCAGCGTTGAAGACTAAGCCAACCGCAATAATCGCAATAATTAAAAAGCCAATCAGTTTGCTAAACTCACGCTTGAAGCCAAGATACAAGCCAATCACAACGATTGCTAAAAGCACCAGTGATTGAGCGTTTGATAGAAACCAGTTATAAAGGTTTTGTCCAAAATTCATAAAAATGTTCTCCTCTCTATATTCAATGAATTTGTATTTGAGTTATTTTTTTGTTGTTATCACGTCCTGTTCTTTTACTGACTGTTGCTTCAAAATCTGCTTGTGTCGGTCTGTCAGTTTCGCATGGTCGAGAATGTCTTTTACAACCTGCGTCTGGTTGATTTCATCAAGTTTAATCGCAACCTTTAAGGTCGGGGCAACTTGATGAGATAGCCAGTTCAGCGTCCTTTGGAAGGAGTAAGGCTCTGGTTTTGTGGTTAGTTTTAATCGTTCACGATTGTTCCCAATAAACCAAGCCCATTCTTCATTCAGTTTCCAATCAGAACGAGGTTTGGAATCGTCTTTATCTACAAAACGGATATACCGATTGATAATTTTAAAGGCGGTATGCTCTGGATTGTCATAGACGAGTAAATCACGGACTGCATAATAGGCACGCTCATTTTTCAATCGAATCTCAAAACGTTTTTTTACTTCTGCGTCTTCAATGGGAATATCATTTTTCTTGTACTGCTCGTAGTCCTTTTCATAGATACAGAAATAAACTTCACTTTGTAATGAACCGATATAGAGGGTGTTTCCCATACATTCCTTTTCCTCTTTGCGTACCAGTTCGCCACTGCGATAGCTTTTAAAACTGCGGAAGACGGAGATACATTCTTCCTGTTGGCACTTTTCAGTGAGTACAGGGATATTCAAAATCCCTGTCTTATCGTTAATGGCAAGGTCAAGGCGTTTCATCACACCGCCAGCCACCAAAACGTCCATAAAGAACTCATACCAGCTTCTTTGTTGTGCCAGAAGATAGCTTTCAAATTGTCTGCACCCACGACCTTTCAATTCCACCAGAACTCCTTTGTCCAGTTCATGGGAGCAAAGGACGAATATGTCGCCTAAAGCATAATGCTCTGAATAAGAATAGAAACCATAGTCCTCATGAAGAAAATAGGACAGTTTCAGTTGTAAGATGTTTTCGACCACCTGCTGTACGTCTGTTGTCGGAAAGCGAATCCTTACATAATCAAACAGCATTTCAAGGGGAGCGTCGGGATTGAAGCGTTCCAGAGCTTCCCAAAGGGACTGCTGTAAATCCTCTGATGGCTTGACTTTTCCTGTTTCAATATCGCTTAGATACTGCCTTGTAATACCAGTCGCAACAGCTAAACGGTTTTGAGATAGTCCATAAGCCAAGCGTTTTTCTTTTAAATGCTGTAACCAAGTTTGTTCATTCAGTAAAAATCCCTCCAATCAAAAAGGCGTATGTCAACTTTTAAAGCCCATTTGACATACGCTGAAATTTTGTAAATCCCTTGTAACCAAAGGATTTTCTAATGTTTTTTTGACTGTTTCCTGTCGATTTGTACCCCCCTGTTAGATACGGGGGGTTAAGTGCTGGCGTGGCTATTGCCACACCAGCCAGCAAGATCAGTCCACACCTGCGACTTCCGCTTCGCACGTCGCCTGCGTGGACTGTCTGCTGTTGGATAACTTTTTAATTTCCTCCAAGAAATCATATCCTTTTGGTACAAGGGGAGTATAAAACTCTGATATGACACTTGTTCCTACATCAACATAGCCACGACCTTTGATTCGCTTTAAGAAGAAATCCTTTTGTACGTCACTGCCAAACATCATGCCATAGCCCATTTCAGACATACGACCTAAAGCCACTCTGAAATTAAACTGATCACGGATTCCGTCGCCTAAATATTTTGCGTCTGGACGTTGACAAGCCAGTATTAGAAAGAAGCCAGCTTGACGACCTAACATGACAATCTGTTTCAGCTTATTCATAACTGCGGTGTTTTCTTTTGTTCCCAGCATTTCCATGAAAGCGACGTATTCATCAAAGATTAAGAAGTGTGCCGGGAGACCTAAGTAAGCATAATTTTTGCCAGTCTTATAGTTCTTCATCTGCTTCATTTCCTCACTACGTTTCATCATTTCTTCATAGAATGTTTCAATGCAAGAAAGCAAGTCTTCTTTTCTATAGTAGACATTTGCCATCACAGAACCTAAGTCCGCAAGGTCAGCATTTTTCGGGTCAAGAATATACAGTTTTGAATCTGTATGAAGCAAGGCTTCAATCAGTGTCAGTATAAAGTAAGTTTTACCGCCACCTGTACCACCAGCAATCAACATATGAGGGAGCTTATCATATTCCCACCATACGTTTTTCATTAAGCGAAGTTTACCATCTTTAGCTTCTACTTCATCAATAGAAATACGACTGGCTATGGTGTCATAGAGCAAAGTATATTCCACATAGGAATCCTTTAACTCTTTATCCGTCAGCTCACAGTACAAGCCACTCTCTAATTTCTTTTCCAAGTGTAAGAGTTGGTCTTGATATTTTCCCAGCGTGATTTCCACCCGTATCTGTATCAAGCCATTTTTAAGTCGATAATACATTTTAGGGAAGTAGGTTATCTTTTCCTTTGTACGACCAGCACTATCTTTAAAGAAACCCTCTGTTTTGACCTGTTCAGATTCATACCACTTGTTTTCAAGTATCATCTTTGCCAGTTTTTGACGGTGGTAAAGTTGTTTAACCGTATCATAGCGAACCCGTTTGAATACAAACGCTACCAGCAAGCAGATAAGAATTGCGACACTGAAACTGATAATTAAATAGGGAATGTCAATCTTATCTGCTTGTGATAGGTTAAAATCCTGCCAGTTGATCTGCTGGATTGTCTTCACATGAAACAGTCCGACAACCAGCAGGAAAACAGGCAGGAGTGACGCTATCGTAAAATGAAAGACTAAATCTTTACCAGATGGGCGAATCCTTTTACCACGCTGTTTCATGCGAAAAAGTCTCCTTTCTACCTAGCGACTATTTGTCTTGTGTCGGTTCTTTCTTTGCTTGTGGTTGAGCTTTGAATGAACTAGAATCCTTTGTCAGCACAATATCGTCTGCCTTGATATACCAGTCAACATCTGCTCCTTGATAGGTGGCAGTAGCAACGGTGTCCGCAATGGGATTGATAAGTTCCACCCGTGCGTTATAATCAAACTCTTTCAAAGGCACGCTGGCAGGAATACTTACTTGAATCATGCGTCCTTGTCCTTTGGATTTTAAGTCATAGGTACGTTCCTTGATTTCATCTGAAACCGACCCGTCTTCATTTTGGATTCTCACTTCACGACGTAGAGCAGAGAATTTCAATTCTCCAAAAGTCGTGTCTTTATCTAATACAATGCCATTTGCTAATCTCATCATTTTTCCTCTCTTTCTTTATTCTTTTATCATGTCGTCAGCATGTAAAAGGTAATTTGTAAAACCACGAGTGCCGATTTTGTAGCCCTCTGCGGTAATACGTGGATTGACTAACTTCACACGTTCCTCAAAGCCGAAATGTTTTTCGCCAGCTTCAGCAGGAAGCACCACCACAATATCATCTGCTCTTTGAACATCAGAATAGAGATTATAGCTTCTTGATAAGACAGTTAGCCGTCCGTTGATTCTTCGCTGAACGACTTTATCCTCGCCAGCAAATTCTAAATTGCCGAATGTTTTTTCCATGTTGGGAATCACAAATTTAAGTTCCATATTTTTACCTATCCTTTCTTTTTTATTGGCTGAATGAATGTTTGATGGTCTTAAAGAGTGGGGAACGACCTTTTGATTCTTGATTTTTTGTTTTCATAAGTTCACTTCCTTTCAAAATCGGGTAAAAAAATAGACACCTCATTTTTTGAAGTGTCTACCTATTAAATATTCAAATTTTATTGGAAGTATCTTTATATCTTCACTTTTCAAGGATAAATCGTCGTATCAAAGCTCATTCATAAGTAGTAAATTAGTAGTAAATTGAGTGGTTTTGACCTTGATAAAGTGTGATAAGTCCAGTTTTTATGCGGATAACTAGATTTTTATGCTATTTTTATTTTTAAAAAATATTTTTGAAAACGCTATTGACATTTGAGTGTACTAAGCGCATAATACAGTTAAAGATAAGTGTATTAACCGGTTAATACACTGAAAGGGAATCAAAGAAAGGAGTTACTGATGATCGTATTTGATAAAAGAAGTCCGGTCTACGAGCAAATTATCGCCTATTTCAAAGCGGAAATTGCCTCCCACAGAATGGAAGCAGGCCAAGAGATGCCTAGTCGGCGTGAATTTGCGCAAACCATGCAAGTGAATCCCAATACGGTCCAACGTGCCTTTCATGAATTGGAGGTCATGGGGTTGATTACGACTGGAAATAATGTCATGAGTCGTGTGACAGAAGATGTAGAACGGATTGAGCAACTAAAAGAAGAAATGTTGGGTGAGGCGATTGGAAGCTTTACAGAAGCGATTAAGCCTCTCAACTTAACTGCAGAAGATGTTATCGAACATCTCAAAAAACAATTGTAAGGAAGGAGCGGTACTATGTTAACTGTTCAAAACTTAAGTAAGAGATTTGGAAAGAAACAAGTGTTGAATGACATCTCATTTAACGCGAAAAAAGGGGAAGTGACGGCTCTTATTGGTGTCAACGGAATTGGGAAAACAACGATTATGAACTGTATTGCAGGACTATTACCATTTGATAAAGGGAAAGTTGTTATCGATGATATGCCAGCCCGTAAAGTGTTTGCGGAAAAGGTGAGCTACATTACAGATAGTTCGATTATTTCTCCAGACCAAACAGTGGACGAGGCAATTGATTTTATGCGCACGTTCTATCCAAACTGGAATCGTCAAAAGGAAAGACATTTATTAGACTTTTTCCGTTTGAATTTAAAAGATGAAGTACGATCACTCTCGAAAGGGAATGTTGCTAAACTGAACTTGCTTCTCGGGATGGGGCTGGATACAGATTACATCTTGATGGACGAACCATTTTCAGGAATCGACGTGTTTACCCGTGAAGAAATCGCGCGTGTGTTTACAAGCGACCTACTTGATGGACGGGGCGTATTGATTACAACGCATGAAATTAATGATATTGAGTATATCGTCGATAAAGCAGTGCTCTTAAACGATGGACGTGTAGTGAAGGAATTCTATCCAGAAGAAGTCCGCGAAGAAGAGGGCAAATCAATTGTCGATGTGATGAGGGAGGTATACTTACCATGAAGAAAGTCATCAACTTAACGATTTATAATATCGGCCAGGCGAAAGGATTCATCCTCGTGGTGGCCTTACTTCAAATCTTATTGCAACTAGGGTTGAAGGTGAAGACCCTTGCGACGACTGGATTACTAACCGGACAATTGCGCATTGTGAGTCCTGATATCGTGAAACAAGTCGTGCTAGACCAACTCTCAATCGGACTTCCAGTGTTCTTTGCGGGAACAGCGATTTTGGTTTACTCGGCAGTGATTTGGTCGAGAGAATGGAGCAGCAAAGGCTCATTTATTTACCGTCTACTCATGCTTCCAGGATCCCGTTTTGGAATCTACTGGGCTAAATTATTAACAATGCTTGTGATTACGTTCTTCTTACAAGCCGTTCAAGTAGTTGGGGTGTTCTTAAACTACTACCTCACAAGCTTCTTTATTCCAGAGTTTGCACAGTACCACATCACACCATGGTCGCTTGTGACAAACTCTATGGCAATGCCGCTTCTAGTGCCACAATATGCGGTGCAGTTTCTTCTCATTTTGACGATGGGGATAGCCCTCATCGTGACGGTCTTCCAACTCGCAATTCTTGTCTTTGGGGTTGAGAAGAAGGGGTACGTTCGTAAGGTAACTTCGGTCGTCCTCTACGTTTTAGTCATTGTTGTGACATTCACAGCTATCATGCGCACACAATTTGTCGTTCGTTTAATTGGAAATGAAGCGATGGTCTTTTTAATCGGTAGCATGCTCATTTGGATTGTTTTAAATATGCTACTCAGCGATTATTTATTAAATCATAAGGTTAGTGTGTAAGGAGGGGTTATCATGAAATCAAGTAAATTTGCAACAGCAGTATTTGCCTTTAGTGGACTTGTGTTTCTAGCAACAGCTGGGCACGCAGCGTATCAAGAAGTGAAGCCTGCTCCGGTATCGATTCAATTAACCGATGAAGAGAAAAAATTAGTCGACGGAGCAACCTTTGAAATGTCGTATTCCACAGATGATTTGACGTCGTCTAAGGGCGCAGAGTATGCACTTTTAGATGGAGACGTAAAACGTGTTGGATTTTCCGAGAATGCCTACAACTTCCAAACGAAAAAGAGATTGGCTGACTTTTCTTTTACAGACCGTCCAAATTATGACAATCTGGTGGCGTTTAAGGGGTATGACCTTCTATACGGCTTGACTTATAGCTTTGAAAGCACAACAGATCCAAAAGTGAATTTTAGTATCATCAATAAAGAGACGAAGAAGGTCACAACTGTATCGGTTCCGATTACGAAAGAAGTGCGCGGGGACGATAGTCATTTTGTAACAGATGTCACTTTCTATAGAAAAGGCAATACCGTGTATGGAGTGGTGCCGATGCCTGAGTATGAAAATAGAGGCTCGAAAGCACCAACCTATTTCTTAGTAACATTCTCTGTGAACTTAGAAACGGGAGCAACAACTCCGGCAAAACGCGTGAAATTACCAGAGGAATACGCTTCGATTGCATGGGGAGAAGCTAAGAGCTCTCGCATGTATGACCCGCAAGTGCTGCTGTTTAAGAGTATGTATTCAAGAGATGAAAAATTCCGCTTAATGACTTTTGATGCTGAGACTGAGAAGTTCACAGAAATCAGACCTGAACAGGGCATGAGTGCGGTACAATCGATTCTATACACAGTAGGAGACAAAGCATATATTGCGTTGGCAGATGAGGTGCCTGCATTCACTGGGTCGGATACGTATGTGAAGGCAAGTGAGCGCAAAAATAATGAGACTAAATACTATGTTCTTAATGCAGGTTCGCAGAAATTAGAAGAAGCATTTACAACGGAAACAGATGTCTATGCACCACAAGTGTACTTGAATAAAGGGAATCTTGTGATGATCACTCTAGTCGATGGCAAACCAACGCTACGTGTGCAATCGATGCAGACAAAAGACATCCTTCTTTCTAAAACAATTGATGTGAAGGATGATGTGTTCTTTATCGATACACGTATGTACGGCATGATGCGTATGAAATAAAAAAACAGTACAAAAAAGAGTTCTACCAGTGTGGTAGAACTCTTTTGTATTTTTAAGATTGTTGTTCTTTCAGATGTGGATTTGGTAGTAAGTGGTTTACCCCAATCGCAATGAGTGCTCCGATAATTGTATCGAGAATCCGTTGGATTGCATACGCAGTATTTTGTCCTGCTTCTACGTTGAAGAAGATAACAAGGAAAGTGGCGCATGAGTTAATAACGCCTGTTTTATTAAATCGATTGCAGAATAAAATAATGATTACAATCCCGACAGGAGCGAGCAGTAAATCGGTATATTCAGGAAATGGGAGAACAGCTCTTACGTAGAATAAAAGAATAGCTACGACCCCGCCTGTTGTATTTCCGATACAACGAGAAAGTGCAAATTTAAACGTTTGCTGATGGTCAGTTCGCAAACTGAAAATAGCAGACAAGGCTGCTAGCATCGGTGAACCACGATGTAAGATTCTAAAGAGAACCACGCAAATAAATACAGACACGGCTGTTTTAAAAGTACGAAGTCCGATATGGAATGGATTATTTGACGATTGTGGCACGCTCTCACCTCTGCTTTTTTTAGATATCGCTATTATAATATATGTGTTAAAAAAATGGTAGAGTTATTGAATAATGCACCTAATAGGTGTACAATGTGTTCAAGAGGTGATGAAGATGCATGAAGCATTTGTATTAATTGTAGTGAACGCTGTTAGAGAACGTTATGTCTCAGAAAAGGCATTTTATACAGAAGAATTAGGGATTAGTGGTCAAAGTTGGACGAGATGGAAGAACGGGGAACGCGGATTGAAGGCAGAAAATCTTCAAAAAATCGCACGTCTGTTTACGGACTATGAGTGGATGCTTGCTAATAAAGTCGCCCGAAATGCCGATGTGCTTCCAGAAGTCGCTTCAGACCCAGTCGCTGAATATTTACGTTTGAAGGTGGCGATTGCGAGTCGCTGGATTCGTCAAGAAAATGTCCGCGTGGATTGGAAGACGGCTGCTGTCAGCAAGGGTAAATTCAAAGAAAATGTCACGATTTTACGCGTGGCAACGACATACGGTCATTGGAGTTACCAAGATATTATTGAAATTCGTGTGGTAGGAATTACGCATAAACAAATCGGTACGAAAAAACAAGAGCTCCTTGAATGGATGAAGGACGAAAAAGCGCAACAAAAATATTTGGAATATAGCAAAAATGCATTTGTTCCAGAATCTAATTTAGAGGAATAACAGTTTGCAAAATGAATGCGATACTCTCTTTGAAAACAAGGGGGTATCCATTTTTTTATAGGCCATTTTATGATAAAATTGAAAAGATAAAGAAAGTGGTGAAACTGTGGCGAAAAGAAAGAAAAGAAAAAATAAATTCGTCTTTCATCTTGTCGAGTGGTTCAAGTCATTATCGAAATTGACGGGACTTCTCATCGTAGCTGTAGCAAGCGTTCTTTTGGCCGGGACCATCACATGGTTATCTGAACATAAATCCGAGCCACAGGAAATACATGTGACACAAGATGAATTTTTAAAAGTACTTATCCCAGCGGCACAACAAGCGTATAAAGACTACGGCGTGTTGCCGAGCGTGAGTTTAGCGCAAGCGATTCTTGAATCGAACTGGGGAGAGAGTTTATTAGCAAGTAAATATTATAATTTATACGGCGTGAAAGGGTCTGCTACTGAACCAAATGTCATCCTAGAAACCGCAGAATTCGTGAACAACACATGGATTACGATTAACGGACGATTTCGCGTGTATGAAAGCTGGGCAGAATCAGTTGAGGCCCATGCGCAACTATTAGCGTACGGCGTGGACTGGGACCCAACGCTCTATCACAAGGTGCTAGGGGCTAGAAACTACAAGCAAGCAGCACAAGCCTTGCAAGATGCAGGGTATGCGACCGACCCAACCTATGCACAAAAGCTTATTCAAATGATTGAAGAACATCAATTGTATCAATATGATAAATTGCCAAGCGAAGAAACAACCGCATCTGTGCGAAGAGGTTCTTAAGAAATCAAATTCATTCTAACGTATGCAAAAGGAGAGGATATACATGAGTCAATTATTACCAGGATCCATTGTCGGAATCATTGGGGGAGACGAGCAAGTTGCATCAGTTGCAATTGCTGCTAGAAAGATGGGGTATGTTGTATATAGCTACCATCAATCGAACGAGGCTGCTATTTCGATGGCAGAATATGAAATTGTGTCTTCCTATGATGACCGTGCATCCTTACTTGATTTTGCTGAGAAAGTAGATACTCTCCTTCTGATGACGAATTTAGTTTCTGTAGACACATTAGTGGCTCTAAGTAGTAAAACAAGATATTACCAATCATTGGAGCTAGCCGAAATTTCTCAAAATCGTACGGTCGAAAAATTATTTTTAGAGGAACATGCAATCAACGTAGCTCCTTATGGGATTGTCACCCATGTTGGGGAATTGCCTACTTTATTAGAAAGTATTGGGCTTCCCGCTTTTCTAGAAAGTAATCAAGTCCATAGCCGATATGAAGAACCTATCGAATTATATGATCAAGATATTGACGAGCGAGTTTTGGGGAAAATTGAAGAAGGGCCAAGTATGTTGACTGCCTTTGTCCCTGCTCAACGCCATTTTTCGTTGACTGTTGTTCGTGACTATGAAGATCGTGTAACGATTTTACCAATTACAGAAGATGTATATATCTCTGGAAAATTAAAGTATAGTATTGCTTCACGTCGGATGAATCCAGAATGGGTTCAAGAGTTGAAGAGGATTGCTTTTAAAGTCGTAGATTATCTTTCAGGGTCAGTGGTGCTATCGATTCAAGTGTTGATGGGAAATAATGGCATTTTTTATGTAAAATCGATTAATCAACTGCCTTTAATCCAACAACAATTTGGAAGTGCACAACTAGGAAAAGGATTATCGGACATCATTACGCGAGTAGCCACAGGACTTCCGGTGGAATACAAGAAACCTACTGAAGAAATGATTCTAGTGCCGATTTATGAATCCATGCTCGAAAAAGCAAGTTTATTAACACTATTGAAACCAAAATGGGATTTTGAATTTTTCCAAACCTCACCTAAGAGAGCAACAGACATCTTAGGAGTGATTCGATTAAGTGGAGGATCCAGTGTGGATCTACTTGGAGAGATTGAAGTTTCAGATTTATTCTTTAATGGAAAATAGTTCCTCAAGGAAAGGAAAGAGTAAGTGAAAAATTCAAACGAATTAATTAAGGGAATGAACCCTCGCCAAAAAGAAGCGGTCATGCATACACAAGGTCCGCTTCTCGTAATGGCGGGGGCTGGAAGTGGAAAGACGCGCGTGTTGACGCATCGAATGGCTTATATTTTAGCCGAGGAAGAAGTGCAACCGTGGAATATTCTAGCGATTACGTTTACGAATAAAGCAGCTAGCGAGATGAAAGAACGTGTGAGTGCTCTAGTGGGCGAACAAGCTAACGATATGTGGGTCTCCACGTTCCACTCGATGTGCGTCCGCATTTTACGAAGAGATTGTGAACGCATCGGTCTTGCAAAGTCGTTTACGATTATCGATTCTGGGGATCAACTATCCGCGATGAAACGCATTATGCAAAAGCTGAGTATTGATTCGGATAAGTTTGATGCGCGTGGAATCTTAGCAAGTATTAGTAATGCTAAAAATAATTTTGAAGATGCGGAAACCTTCGCAAAGACACATGCAAACTTCATGGACCAAATAACCGCGAAGTGCTATGTCGAATACGAAGCAGAAAAACGCAAAAATATGACCGTTGACTTTGATGATTTAATCATGTTAACGGTGAAATTGTTTAAAGAGCATTCAGATGTCTTAGCGTATTATCAACAAAAATTCCACTATATCCATGTGGATGAGTACCAAGATACAAACCATGCACAATACTTACTGGTGCAACTGCTAGCGGATAAGTTCAAAAATATTTGCGTGGTTGGGGATGCCGATCAAAGCATTTACGGTTGGCGTGGAGCCGATATGGAGAATATCTTGTCATTTGAACACGATTATCCACAGGCGAAAGTGGTCTTACTAGAGCAAAACTATCGTTCGACGAAGACGATTTTAAAAGCAGCCAATCAAGTGATTGAAAATAATCAAAATCGTAAACCAAAAGAGTTGTGGACCGAAAATGAAGCAGGAGACAAGATTACCTATTATTGTGCGGCTTCCGGTTATGAAGAGTCTCGTTATGTGATGAGAACCATTCAAAAGATGGTGAATTTTGATGGGTACGATTATAGTGATTTTGCAGTTTTATACCGTAGTAATGCTCAATCACGGACCCTTGAAGAAGATTTGTTAAAGGCGAATATGCCTTTCAAAATGGTAGGGGCCCAACGATTCTACGAGCGTATGGAAATCAAGGATTTACTTGCCTATTTACGTTTATTAGTGAATCCGACCGATGACTTTAGCTTTAGACGTGTTGTGAATGCGCCAAAACGCGGTATTGGTGGAAAGAGTATTGAAAAATTAGAAGACTTTGCTCAAATGCACGGCTTTTCTCTTTTAGAAGCTTCCGCTGAGACGACTCTTAATGGGATTAGTGGGAAAGCAGGAAAAGGCTTAGCCGATTTCGCAAAATTGATTAGCGATTTAACCAAGATGCAAGAGTTTGTCTCGCTAACCGATTTAATCGAAGAAGTCATGATAAAATCAGGCTACATTGCCTCTCTTGAACAGGCGCATACCATGGAAGCTGATGCGCGAATCGATAATATGCGCGAATTCCTATCCGTAGCCAAAGAGTTCGAAGAAAAACGGTTCGATTCTGAAGCAGAGGAATCAGTTTTAGTTCAATTCTTAACGGATTTATCCTTAGTAACGGATATGGAAAATGAAGAAGAAACGAGCGCTTCACAAATTACATTGATGACCTTGCATGCGGCAAAAGGGTTAGAGTTCCCCGTCGTGTTCCTTGTGGGAATGGAAGACGGAATTTTCCCTTCTGCAAGAACCTTACAAGAAGGTGATGAAGAAGAGGAGCGTCGATTGGCCTATGTGGGTATCACACGTGCAGAGAAAAAGCTCTTTATGACGCGTGCCTATTCAAGGCTGCTCTACGGGAAAACGCAACATTACCGCGAATCTCGTTTTATGCAAGAAATTGATGACAAACTTCTTCAAAAAGAAGGAGAAACGATTAGCGACTCTTATTATTCAAGTAGTTTCTACTCAGAAAAGCCAAGTTATAACAGAAGTTCTTCTGCTGCAACGGGTGGGGGACTCTTTGATCGTTACCGCAATACTAATGCACAAAAGAATGGGGGATATTTACAAAAGAAACCTCATTCTTCTGCAAGCATTCAGCGTGTAGAAAAACAAACGCCAACGTCTGTTTCAACCGATGGATGGACGGTTGGTATGAAAGTATCTCATAAGAAATGGGGCACGGGAACTGTAGTCCGTATTACCGGTGAAGGAGACCGTCAAGAACTTGACGTAGCTTTTGCAGGGATGGGGATTAAGCGACTCCTTGCAAGTTTTGCCCCAATTGAAAAAATCGAAGAATAGAGGATGAAGATGAATACAACGATTCAACAAAGAATTGAACAGCTTAAAGAACAATTAAATCGTTGGAGTCATGAGTATTATGTGGAAGATAAACCCACCGCAACAGACGCAGAGTACGATAAGGCGTATCATGAATTACTAGCTCTAGAAAAAGAACATCCAGAATTTGTGACGGCTGATTCTCCTACGCAACGTATAGGAGGAGAAGTGCTCGAGCAATTCCAGAAGGTCACGCACACCAATCCGATGCTCAGCCTTTCAAATGCTTTTTCAAAAGAAGATTTGGAAGAGTTTGATGCGCGTCTTCGTAAGTTAACGAACCGAGCAATCGAGTATGTGTGTGAACTAAAAATCGATGGACTTTCTATTGCGTTGACGTATCAAAACGGGCAGCTTCAACTTGGAGCAACCCGCGGAGATGGAACGACAGGTGAAGATGTAACAGGCAATGTGCGCACGATTAAATCAGTGCCCTTGTCTTTAAAAGAGCCTTGGAATGTCGAAGTGCGCGGTGAATGTTATATGCCAAAAAAATCATTCGTGGCATTAAACGAGTCTCGCGAAGAGGAAGGGCTTGAAGTCTTTGCTAATCCAAGAAATGCTGCAGCAGGAAGCCTCCGCCAGCTCGATCCAAAAATTGCGGCGAAGCGAAACTTGTCCGTCTTTTTATACAGCAGCCCTAGTGTGGAAGAACTAGGTGTTTCTACACAAGAAGAGTTGTTGGAGAAGATGGCAGAGATGGGCTTTGTGACCAATCCTGAGCGATTAAAATGCCAAACGATTGATGAAGTGTGGAATTACATCGAAACGATTGGTGCCAAACGTCCAGACTTACCATACGAAATCGACGGTATGGTGATTAAGGTCAATGATTTTGCCGCTCAAGAAGAAATCGGCTATACGGTCAAAGCACCGCGTTGGGCCATTGCGTATAAATTCCCAGCAGAAGAAGCGCAAACGGTTGTCCGCGATGTGGAGTGGACGGTGGGACGTACTGGAGTAGTCACCCCAACTGCAGTGATGAATCCGGTTCAATTAGCAGGAACGACGGTACGACGTGCGAGCTTGCATAATATTGATTTGATGAAAGAAAGAGATATTCGCTTGGAAGACACCGTGGTGATTCATAAGGCAGGAGACATTATCCCAGAAGTCACACGTGTGATTTTGGAGAAACGTCCAGCAACAAGTCAGCCGTACGAGTTCCCAACAACTTGCCCGGTCTGTCATGAAAAGTTAGAGCATTTGGAAGATGAAGTAGCGATTCGCTGCTTGAATCCAAAATGTCCAGCCCAACTGACAGAAGGCATGAGCCACTTTGTTTCACGAAATGCGATGAATATGAGTGGAATTGGGCCAAGTATCATTAAGCAACTTTTTGAAGAAGGTCTAGTTCTTGATGTGGCCGATTTATACAAATTAACTCTAGATCAGTTGTTAGCATTAGACAAAATTCAACAAAAGAGTGCAGAAAATATTCTTGAAGCCATTGAACAGAGTAAAGCCAATTCCTTGGAACGCCTTTTAACAGGACTGGGTATCCGTCATGTAGGAACCAAGGCTGCTAAAGAACTGGCACAACATTTTGGAAATATGAAGGCTTTACAAGAGGCGAGCATTGAACAATTGTTGGAAATTGATGGTTTAGGTGATATTATTGCTTATAGTGTAAAAACTTATTTTGAACAACCATCCGTTCAAGAACTTATCCAAGAATTACAAGATCGTGGAGTGAATATGAGCTATCTTGGAAAGACAAAAGCAGACAGTGAAGCCTCAGGACATATTCTAAGTGGAAAGACTGTCGTTTTAACAGGGACATTAGAACAATTAACAAGACAAGATGCAAAAGAAAAATTGGAATCGCTTGGAGCAAAAGTAACAGGCTCTGTTTCTAAGAAGACAGACGTTGTGATTGCTGGACATTCAGCCGGAAGCAAGTTGGATAAAGCCAATGTGCTAGGGATTGAAGTGTGGAGTGAACAACAATTTCTGGATTCTCTTGCATAGAAAGGAACTCATATGAAACATAAATTACGCTTGGGATTATTAGGGTTAATGAGTGCATTCACCTTAGCCGCCTGTGCAGATATTACTCAAGCCAATCGCCAAAATACAAATACGAAAAATGATGCCAATACAAAAGTGGTTCAGTCGACAACGAATCAACTGTCCAATAATTTTTATCGTGCATTGATGACTAACGGGAAATATCAAGTGAGCCAAAACCGTGGAGCTACTTTAAGCTTGAATACGGGCTTTAATTTGAAAAACTTTGAGACAGGTTTAATCGACCTTTCTAGAAATGTATTTCCTACGAATCAGTATTTCTTTAGAGAAGGACAGATTATCGATGCTGATACAACGGCTAAATGGATTGCTCGTAAAAGCGATAAAAATCCTGAAGGCTTGAATCCTGCTGATAATGGAGATACATCCCCAACAGGACGTGCTCCACTTTATTTAGCTCAGATTTTGGAACAAGACTACATGATTCAAACAGAAAACAATTTTGAATTAGGTGGGATTAGTATCGGGGTTGCGATGAACAGCGTTGATTATTATACAAATGGCGATCGTGATGCAGAAACTGAAATTTCAAAAGAAGTCATGATTGAACAAGCGAAAACGATCGTGAACCAAATCTTAACAAGACTGCGTCAAAATGATGCGCTTAAAGCTGTGCCAATTGTCTTTGGTGTCTTTAGACAAACTTCAAAAGATGATATTGGTGGAGGCGTTTATGTCTTAGAGGCGACTTCTGTAGAAGGAACTGAAATTACAAACTGGACGAATGTAAATCAGAAAGTGACCGTGTTACCTCTAGTGAACGAAGCAGCTACAGAAGAGTCAACAGCTTTTGAGAATTTCAAAACAGAAGTACAAAACTTCTTCCCAAATCTCTCAGGAGTAACAGCTAGAGTGAAATATCAAGATAATGTGGCTAAAAAAATGGTCGTTGATATTATGACGCAATTTTATGGTGAATCAGAAATTATTGCCTTAGCACAGCATGTAACCGATGCAGCTAATAAATATTTATCGAAAACTACTCCAGTAGAAGTGCGTATTAGTTCGATTAATGGGGTAGAAGCGTTCTTGATGCAAGATTTAACGCAGGGTGTGTTCACTTACCATATATTCGATTAATATTGATAACAATGTTTAAAGTGTTTACAATAGAAAAGTAATGATTTTGAAAGCGAGGAAAAGAAATGGCCATTGAGGAAAAAGAAGTTAGACACGTTGCCAAACTTGCAAAGCTAGCTTTTGCCGACAATGAAATCCTTCATTTTACAGAACAAATGAGCGATATCATTGATATGGTGGAACAATTAAACGAAGTAGATACAACGGGTGTGCCTGTTACCACTCACGGTTATCCATTAGTAAATGTGATGCGAGAAGACGTTGCTGAAAAAGGAACAGACCGCGACTTATTAATGCGTAATGTGAAAACGAGCGAAGATGGATTTATTCAAGTGCCTGCAATTATGGGTGAAAACGAGGAGGGTGAAGCATGAGTATTATTGAAAACAAAACATTAGTTGAGCTTCACGAAGGTCTTCGTAATAAAGAATTTACTTCTGTGGAATTAACCAAAGAAACATTCGGGCGTATCCATGCTTTAGAACCTAAAGTAGAAGCGTTCGTGACATTAAACGAAGAAGAAGCGTTAAAACAAGCAGCCGCTGCTGACGAAAAAGGCTACGGAGAAGAAGCGTCTCTTCAAGGTCTTCCAATCGGGATTAAAGACAATATCGTGACTCGCGACCTTTTAACAACTGCTTCAAGTCGTATGTTAGAAGACTTCAACCCAATTTACGATGCGCATGTAATGGAATTATTAAAAGCTGAAGGTGCGGTGAACGTTGGTAAATTAAACATGGACGAATTTGCCATGGGTGGTTCAACAGAAACTTCTTACTTCAAGAAAACAAAAAATCCTTGGGACTTAACAAAAGTGCCTGGTGGCTCTTCAGGTGGTTCTGCCGCTGCAGTTGCTTCTGGCGAAGTATTAGCATCTCTTGGTTCTGATACAGGTGGTTCAATCCGCCAACCTGCAAGTTTCACAGGGATTGTTGGGATGAAACCAACATATGGTCGTATTTCTCGTTATGGTTTGATTGCCTTTGCGTCAAGTTTAGACCAAATCGGACCATTTACACGTACGATTCAAGATAATGCCTTAGTATTAAGCGCGATTTCTGGATATGACCACCGCGATTCAACAAGTGTGCCTCAAGAAGTGCCTGCCTACCATAAAGGATTAACAGGCGACATTAAAGGCATGCGTATCGCGTTACCAAAAGAATATTTTGCTGAAGGCGTGGACCCAGAAGTTCAAGCTGCTGTATTAAAAGCGGCTGACCAATACCGTGAAATGGGAGCTATCGTTGAAGAAGTGAGCCTCCCTCACTCTAAATACGGGATTCCAGCGTACTATATCATCGCTTCATCAGAAGCTTCTTCGAACTTACAACGTTTCGACGGAATCCGTTACGGTCACCGTTCTACAGACGCAGAAACATTAGAAGATTTATACGTGAAGAGCCGTTCTGAAGGTTTCGGAATGGAAGTAAAACGTCGTATCATGCTTGGAACATTCAGTTTAAGTTCAGGTTACTACGATGCTTACTTCAAAAAAGCGGGACAAGTACGTACTTTAATCAAACAAGATTTTGCAAAAGTGTTTGAAAACTATGATTTAATCTTAGGACCTGTAACAACTTCTGCTGCATTCGGATTGGGCGCACACAGTGATGACCCAATCGCAATGTACATGGCGGACTTATTAACCGTTCCTGTAAACTTAGCTGGACTACCAGCAATCTCAGTTCCTGCTGGATTCACTAACGAAGGCTTACCAGTCGGAATTCAATTAATCGGAAATTACTTCCAAGAAAAAACTATTTACCAAGCAGCGTATGCATTTGAACAAGCAAATGATTACTACTTACGCCGCCCACAATTATAAGGAGGAACAATGACATGAACTTTGAAACAATTATTGGTTTAGAGTGCCACGTTGAATTAAAAACTGATTCAAAAATGTTCTCTCCATCACCAGCGCATTTCGGTGCGGAACCAAATACAAATACAAACGTGATTGACTGGGGATATCCAGGGGTTCTTCCAGTCGTTAATAAACGTGCGTTAGAATTCGGAATGCGTGCGGCTCTTGCGTTGAACTGTACGATTTCTCAAGATACAAAATTCGACCGTAAAAACTATTTCTACCCTGATAATCCAAAAGCGTACCAAATCTCTCAATTCGATTACCCAATCGGTCATGATGGCTGGATTGATATCGAAGTAGAAGGCCAAACAAAACGTATTCGTATTGAACGTGTCCACTTAGAAGAAGATGCGGGTAAAAATACGCACGGAACAGACGGATTCTCTTATGTGGACTTAAACCGTCAAGGAACTCCACTGATTGAGATCGTATCAGAAGCAGATATGCGTTCTCCTGAAGAAGCATATGCGTACCTTGAAGCACTTCGTCAAATCATCATGTTTACAGGTGTTTCTGACGTGAAGATGGAAGAAGGTTCAATGCGTTGTGACGCGAACATTTCAATTCGTCCTTATGGTCAAGAAAAATTCGGTACAAAAACAGAGTTGAAAAACTTAAACTCATTTAACAATGTCCGTAAAGGCTTAGCATTCGAAGAAGTTCGTCAAGCCAACGTCCTACGTAATGGAGGAGAAATCCTACAAGAAACACGTCGTTTTGATGATGCGACTGGTCAAACCATCTTAATGCGTGTCAAAGAAGGTTCAAGTGACTACCGTTACTTCCCAGAACCAGATCTACCAAACTTCCAAATCTCAAATGAATGGATTGAAGAAGTGCGTGCGTCTATTCCTGAAATGCCAAGCAAACGTCGTGAACGTTACGTGAGCGAATTTGGCTTACCAGAATATGATGCAATGGTATTAACATTAACGAAAGAAATGTCTGATTTCTTCGATGCAACAGTTGCTGCGGGTGCCGATCCTAAACAAGCCTCAAACTGGTTAATGGGTGACATCTCAGCGCACATGAACAGCAAGAAATTAGAATTGAAAGACTTGAAGTTAACGCCAGAAAGCTTAGCAGAAATGATTCAATTAATTGCAGACGGAACCATCAGTTCGAAATTAGCGAAGAAAGTCTTCTTGTTATTAGCCGAAGAAGGCGGAACGGCGAAAGGCATTGTTGAAAAACACGGTATGGTTCAATTGAGTGATCCAGCTCAGTTATTACCGATTATTCAAGATGTGTTGGATAACAATGCACAGTCGATTGAGGACTTCAAGAATGGTAAAGACCGCGCCGTTGGATTTTTAGTTGGGCAGATTATGAAGCAAACGAAAGGGAAAGCAAACCCTGGCGTTGTAAACCAACTATTACAACAAGAATTAGCGAAATACTAAAATAAAAGAAAATGGATATATGATGGCTTCGAATTTTTTCGGCTCCTTTTTGGGGTTCGAATCCTTTCGGATTGCTGTTATAAAAACTGTTATGAGGTACCGGTTCGAGCCTATGGTCTCTCGCCTTTAAAGCCTCAAAGAGGGCGTAGGGAAAAATTTCCTTACGCCCTCTAATTCGCATTTAATACGAATTCCCATAACTGTTTTTATAACATCCGAAAGGTTCTCCCTCCCAAAAAGTTCCTCAGGATTCTCCGCCATCAAAAGTTTTATGAATTTAGAATCCTTTTTGAAATAGGGGATAAAGCGCAGAGTTTGCTTGCCCGTTAAAAATCCAGAAAGGATAGAAGAGAAGAAATAGGCTTGAGAGGGGGATGGAAGATGAAATTAACGATTGAAACGGTATTGAGTCAAGGCGGGGAAACGATGAAGCAACGTATGTTTGCGGATGCGACTCGTCTTCGTAAGGACTCCGGTTTTGTACTAAGCTATGTGGAAGAAGAAACTAATACGCGCGTGAAAATAGAAGTGAATACCTCAGAAGCTACTCCTCAGGTAACTTTACACCGTCAAGGAGATGTGCGTAGTCAAATGGACTTTCATCATACAAAGGCGACTAAAGGAATTTACGAATTAGGCGCAGGGAGACAAATGCATTTTGAGATTCAAACCAAACAAGTACACCTCGAAGAGACGGAAGAGATGGTGTTACTAGTACTGGAATACCAATTATTCCAACAAAAACAACTGATTACGAGCTCTTTAGTCACCTTTCAGCTTCAAATCAAGGAAAATGTATAAAAAATCTCGCTAAACTAGCATAAACTAAAAAAATTATGCTATACTGTGTAAGATGAACTGGAAAGGAAGTGTAACCATTGGAATTAAAGAAACTCGATGGCATTAACAAAAACGAATTATCAATGGTCGAAGTAGCGCATGCTATTTTAGAAGCGAAGAATGAAGTTTTAGATTTCAACCAATTATTAGTAGAAATTCAAGAATATATGGAATTAAGCGACGAAGCGTTAGAAGCTCGTATGGCTCGTTTTTACACAGATTTAAATATTGATGGAAGCTTTATCTCACTTGGAGATAATCGTTGGGGCTTACGTGATTGGTATCCAATAGACTCAATCGATGAAGAAATCGCAACATCAATGGAAGATGAAGAAGTGAAGAAACCTCGTAAGAAACGTAAGAAAGTCAATGCGTTCGGAACTGAAGATGATCTTATCGATTACAATGATGATGATCCAGAAGATGAAGAACTTCTTGATGACGAAGATCTTGATAGTGATGATTTAGATGATGATATGGATGTTGATTTAGACGACGATGACGAAGAAGATGAAATCGATGCATATCGTTCTGACTTAAATGAACTAGGTGCAGATGAAGACCTAGAAGATGAAGTGAGTGTGGAAGAAGATCTGATTATCATTGATGACGAAGACCTTGATAGCGACTTCGACGAAGAAGAGGAAGAATAATCTTTCTTTAATAACAACTATCAAAGCACAACTTATGATTTCATGAGTTGTGTTTTATTTTGCAGTTTATTGTATAATAGGATGAACTTGAGACTTGGGAGGCGAGAACGTGCAAGAAAAATTGAAAAAGGTGTTCGACAAGACCTTTCTAACCTTTATTGCAGTAGGAGTTGTTAACACACTATTTGGAATGACCATCATGTTCTTTTGTTACAACATTTTAAACTTGGGATACTGGTTTTCTTCGGGAATGAATTATGTTTGTGGAAGTGTTTTAAGTTATTTCTTGAATAAGAAATTTACGTTTAAAGTGGAAGAAACGACGAAAAAATCGATTATCCGCTTTATCATCAATATCACGGTTTGTTATATTATTGCTTATGGTATCGCGAAACCACTTGTGTTGTACTTGTTTGCAGGTCTTGGTGAAAAACTTCAAGGGAACTTGGCGTTAGTAGCTGGAATGGGCCTTTTTGTATTACTAAACTATGTGGGTCAACGGTTTTGGGCATTTAAACAAGACGAACCTACAAACGATTAAAGAGAAGTAAAACGAGCAGGTTTTCTGCTCGTTTTTTTGTTGGAGAAGGACCCAAAAAGAACATTAAAGAGAAAAACAAGGTAAATATTCGTAAAAATAGAAAAATGATTCTAAAAACAGTTGAAAAATAAGAACCGTAACTGTAAAATAAGAACTATCTCAATCCAGCAAGTTATTAACGTCCGTTTTTTAATCCCCAGGTTTAAGGAGGAGTTATGGAAACATTAGAAGCTCGTATTTTAAAAGATGGTTATGTGTTAGGTGAAAATATCCTTAAAGTAGACTCGTTTTTAACGCATCAGGTAGATTTACACTTGATGAAAGAAATTGGAGAGGTTTTTGCGGCAAAGTTTAAAAATGCTGGGATTACAAAAGTGGTTACTATTGAAGCATCAGGGATTGCTCCAGCACTGTATACGGCAGATGCCTTAGAAGTTCCAATGATTTTTGCGAAGAAATCCAAAAATATCACGATGAATGAAGGAATTCTAACAGCAGAGGTGTTTTCATTTACAAAGCAAGTGACCAATACAGTGTCGATAGCTAGTAAATACCTTTCAGAGAAGGACAGAGTGTTAATCGTGGATGATTTTCTAGCGAATGGCCAAGCCGCAAAAGGATTAGTCGAGATTGTTGAACAGGCAGGAGCCAAAGTCGAAGCGGTTGGAATTGTCATCGAGAAATCTTTCCAAGATGGAAGACGGTTATTAGAAGAAGCGGGAATTCCAGTCTTTTCTCTGGCGCGTCTAGAACGGTTTGAAAACGGAAAAGTTGTGTTTAAGGAGGCTGACCTATAATGCAGCAGGAAAAGCATTCCAAGGCAATGGTGCTGGGACTTCAACATTTACTAGCGATGTATTCAGGATCGATTTTAGTACCGATGATGATTGGACAGGCGCTTGGCTATAATAGCGAGCAACTGACATATTTAGTCTCAACAGATATTTTTATGTGTGGGGTAGCCACTTTTCTTCAGTTGCAACTCAATAAGTATTTTGGGATTGGGCTCCCTGTCGTGTTAGGCGTGGCGTTTCAATCAGTTGCTCCATTAACGATTATAGGACAGAGTCACGGAAGTGGAGCCATGTTTGGCGCGCTGATTGTCTCGGGGATTTTCGTTGTTTTAATTTCGGGAATCTTCTCAAAACTGGCGAACTATTTTCCTGCCATTGTTACCGGCTCTGTGATTACAACCATTGGACTCACGCTCATTCCGGTTGCCATTGGAAATATGGGAAATAACGTAGCGAATCCAACTCTAGAAAGTTTAACACTAGCTCTCATTACAGTTTTTATTATTTTAGTCGTTAATATTTTTACGAAAGGATTCCTCAAATCCATTTCCATTCTACTAGGATTAGTGATTGGGACTTTGATTGCTTCTGGAATGGGCCAAGTGAACTTTACACCTGTGATCCAAGCGCCTCTCCTTCATATTCCTACCGTATTTTATTTTGGAGCTCCAACTTTTGAATTTTCTTCCATTGTGATGATGTGTATTATTGCGACGGTATCAATGGTGGAATCAACAGGGGTCTATCTAGCTTTGTCTGATATTACGAAGGATCCAATCGATGAAACACGACTTCGCAACGGGTACCGAGCAGAGGGGTTAGCAGTACTCCTTGGAGGGGTGTTTAATACATTCCCTTATACAGGCTTCTCTCAAAATGTCGGTTTAGTGAAAATGTCTGGGATTAAAACACGTCTTCCGATTTATTACGCAGCAGGCTTTCTTGTACTCCTTGGACTCCTTCCAAAATTTGGCGCTCTTGCACAAATCATTCCAAGTCCGGTCATTGGTGGGGCAATGATTGTTATGTTTGGATTCGTATCGCTTCAAGGCATGCAAATGCTCGCTCGTGTAGATTTCGTTAATAATGAGCATAACTTCCTCATTGCAGCGGTGTCTATTGCAGTAGGAGTCGGGTTCAATAATAGCAATCTTTTCAATAGCCTCCCAACTGCATTTCGAATGTTCTTCTCGAACGGAATCGTGATGGCCAGCATCCTTGCCGTAGTCCTAAACGCGATTCTCAATCGTAAGAAGAAATAAAAAAAATCCGTTATCTACACCCAAAGAGAAGGTCTCCCCCTTCTCTTTTTTCTATTCTCTCTTGAAGTTTCCTTGCCTTCTAATGTTTCCAACCACCCAAAAAATACGAGAAAATAATGTGGAGCAGAAAAAAATAAACTCAATTCAGTTGGATTTCAAGCCTTTCTATATAGAAGATTTCGGAGAAGCTTGCGGATTTTATAATCGCAGTAACGGGGAATCGCATCGAATGTGAGGGAGAAAGACAGAAATACTGTAAATACATTAATGTATTTACAATATTTCGTTTTCTTTCCTCCACAAAGTTGAATAGGAATGAGCAAGCTAGATATAGCGTAGCTCATCCCATTCAACCACTGTGCTTAGGCGGAGTAGGGACGTGTCCCGTACTCCGCGTTTGAAGCTTCGAAGGTGCAAGACTACAGGCTTGCACCGGTGCCCCGTAACAGCGATTATAAAAAGAATCCGCAAGGATTCTAAGAAATCATCAGCACAAACCCAACTCCAGAAAACCCAAATTGAATCTAAGTACAATTTACATCCCAATCGCGCTCCACTTTGTTTTCACTTCTCGTATTTTTTTGATAGGTATGGTATACTAACCCTATGTTTAAAGAATTTCAAGGAGGCTCTTCCCAACATGGCTGAAGACAAAAAAACATTCTATTTAACGACTCCGATTTACTATCCGAGTGGTAATTTACATATTGGTCATGCCTATACAACTGTAGCCAGTGACGCAATGGTCCGCTACAAAAAATTGCAAGGTTTTGACACTTACTTTTTAACAGGAACAGATGAACACGGACAAAAAATCCAAGAAAAAGCGAAAGAAGCAGGCGTTTCAGAAATTGAATTCGTCGATAAAATCATTTTCGGCATTCAAGATTTGTGGAAAGAGTTAGATATCTCTTACGATGATTTTATTCGTACGACTCAACCACGCCATACGAAAGCTGTTCAAAAGATTTTCCAAAAATTAGTGGACAATGGCGATATTTACCTCGGTGAATACGAAGGTTGGTATTCTGTATCCGACGAAGAGTACTTCACAGAAACACAATTAGTCGAAGTATACCGCGATGCTGAAGGAAATATGATTGGTGGGGTTGCGCCAAGTGGGCACGAAGTTGAGCTTGTCAAAGAAGAATCTTACTTCTTTAGAATGAGCAAATACGCTGATCGCTTATTGCAATACTACGAAGAACATCCAGATTTCATTCAACCAGAATCACGTAAAAACGAGATGATTAATAACTTCATCAAACCAGGTTTGGAAGACTTAGCGGTTTCTCGTACGTCATTTGACTGGGGGATTCCAGTACCAAACGATCCAAAACACGTAGTTTATGTATGGATTGATGCCTTATCAAACTACATTACCGCACTAGGATATGGTAGCGACGATGAAACATTATTCAACCGCTACTGGCCTGCAGATGTGCATTTTATCGGAAAAGAAATCGTTCGTTTCCATACGATTTACTGGCCAATTATGTTAATGGCCTTAGATTTACCATTACCGAAGAAAATCTTCGCACACGGATGGTTATTGATGAAAGACGGTAAAATGTCTAAATCGAAAGGAAACGTCGTAGATCCAAACACATTAATCGAACGTTACGGCTTAGATGCACTTCGTTACTACTTATTACGTGAAGTGCCATTCGGTTCTGACGGAATTTTCACTCCAGAATCATTCGTAGAACGTATTAACTATGACTTAGCCAATGACTTAGGAAACTTATTAAACCGTACTGTTGCGATGATTAATAAGTATTTCGATGGAACAATCCCTGCATACACTGCACCGGTTTCAACATTTGACCAAGAATTAGTCGATGCTTCAAAAGCGATGATTGTGGAAGTTGAAGAAGCGATGGAAAACATGCAATTCTCAGTAGCGCTGGCTGCAATCTGGAAATTCGTTTCTCGTACGAATAAATATATCGACGAAACAACTCCATGGGCCGCTGTGAAAGATGAAGCGCGCCAAGAAGAATTAGCACGTACAATGAATTACTTAGCAGAAAGCTTACGAATCATTGCCGTTGCCTTACAACCATTCTTAACGCAAACTCCAGGAGAAATCTTGGCTCAATTAGGAATTACGGACAGCGCGTTAATGGATTACCCTTCATTACACACATTTGGCGTGATTCCTGAAGGAACTAAGGTGGTTGAAAAAGGTCAACCAATCTTCCCGCGTTTAGATGTGGAAGAAGAAGTGGCTTACATCCAATCTAAAATGGGTGGAGCACCAGCTGAAGAAGAAAACACTGACTGGAACCCAGAAGAAGTGGAACTTTCAAGCGAAAAAGAAAGTATCAAATACGACGACTTCGACAAGATTGAATTAAAAGTCGCAGAAGTTATCGAATGCGGACCAGTAGAAGGAGCAGACAAATTGCTTCAATTCCGCTTAGACGCTGGAGATGCTGGAGGTCACCGTCAAATCCTTTCAGGGATTGCGGAATGGTACCCAGATCCAAGTATTTTCGTTGGTAAGAAAGTCGTGATTGTTGCGAACTTGAAACCACGTAAAATGCGTGGACAAATCAGCCAAGGTATGATTCTTTCGGCTGAAAAAGATGGCGTTCTTCAAGTGGTGTTTGCACCAGAAGGAATGCCAAATGGCTCAACCGTAGCTTAATTGAATAAAAACAAAAAGGGGACCCTTCGGATGCGAAGAAAGGCATTTGAAGGGTCTTTTTTTAGAAGGAGGACAAATGAAAAAAGGTGTATTAACAGGGTTGCTTCTATTTGGATTTTTCTTTGGAGCAGGTAATTTAATTTTTCCGCCAAGCTTAGGCTATCAATCTGCTGAGCAATTTTGGCCAGCAGTCATCGGATTTATCGTATCTGGAGTGGGACTTGCGATTGGAACGTTATTAATTGGAACAGTGATTAATGGTGGATTCAGAAAAGAATTGGACGAAAAGATTCATCCAATCTTCTCATTGGCATTTTTAGTAGTATTATATTTATCCATTGGACCTTTCTTTGCGATTCCGCGTACAGCAACGGTATCCTACAACATCGGGGTAGCACCGTTCTTGCCAGATTCTAATTCAGGTCTTCTAATTTACGCAGCGATTTACTTTGCTGTAGCCTTTTTCTTAGCGTATAACCGTTCATCACTCTTATCCAGCATCGGTAAAATCTTAACACCGATTTTTGCAGGATTAATTTTAATCTTAGTGGTCGTTGGAGCGTTTAAATATGGGCAAACGTCACCAGAATTAGCAGGCCAAACAAATCTAACCGTATCGACCGCTTTTGGAAATGGCTTTGTTGAGGGATATAACACACTCGATGCTTTAGCTGCCGTAGCCTTCTCAGTCGTTGCCGTAAACACATTAAAAGAGTTCCATTTCAGCTCTAAAAAAGAGTACATGAAAACGATTATGAGTGTGGGATTTGTAACAGCGATTGGATTCAGCGTTTTGTATATCGGCCTTGCTTTCCTTGGAAATCACTTCAATGTGGCAAGTGCCCTAGCACAAGATTCAACACTAAACGTAGGGTCTTACGTATTAACCATGGCTTCACGCGACTTGTTCGGGACATTTGGGCAAGCCTTCTTAGCGGTAATGGTAGTCATTACCTGCTTAACAACAACAGTAGGATTAATCGTATCTGTAGGGGAGTTCTTCGAAGAAACATTCCCACGCTTCTCTTATAAAGTCTATGCGACCGTATTTACATTCATCGGATTTGGCGTTGCGACCCTTGGACTTCAAACGATTATTGCCTTCTCACTTCCAGTATTAATGATTTTATATCCAATTACGGTTGTGATTGCGTTCTTCGTACTAGTGAATAAGAAAGTGGCATTCTCGAAGAGTGGAATGCAGCTAACAGTTGCGTTGACAACGATTATTTCAACGGTTTCAAGTGTGGCTTCTGCATTGAAATTAGAAGGATTAGTAAAAGCGTTGGAAATTCTTCCACTGCAAAGCTTATCGCTGGGATGGATGGGACCGGCGATTATCGGTATTTTAATCGCGCTCATCTTACCGGACAAAATCAAGGGCGAAGCATTCGACTTCGAAGCATTTCAAACAAAATAAAAGTGCTTAATAGTGCATAAATGATTACTGCGTATCCTTACGGATATCTTCATAGTAATGGAAATAACTGTACCG
>NZ_KV790870.1:44444-64282 GCF_001807725.1 Granulicatella sp. HMSC31F03
TTTATTTGTGCTCTAATTTGTGTGAATGCTTTGATTTTGTTGGTAAGGGGATAGGGCCCTAGGAATAGATTGCGCTTTTAAGGATATCTTCATAGTAATGGAAATAACTGTACCGGCAAGAGCCAAGGTCTCTTTGCCTACCGAACTTCAAAGGGCGTCATGTTGATAAAATCAACAGACGCCCTAATTCATTTCGGTTACACACGTTATTTCCATTACTATAGAATCCGTAAGTTACTCCGTAATCATCTATTTTATTTGTGCTCTAATTTGTGTGAATGCTTTGAATTTGTTGGTAAGAGAATAAAGGAATCTCAACTTATTGTTACGTTACGAAACCTTTGCACTGTGAAGGTTTCCTATAGAATCCGTAAGAACTTTCTTAGGCATCTATTTCATTTGGGATTTGTTCTTGTATAAAAAAATAAACAACCGACATTGACAGTTTGTCAGTTTAGAGTTATGATGTCCTTAGGAGGGATGATATGAGAGATGCAAAAGAATCGGAAGTGCGCCGTTTAGAAATTATGAATGCAGCAATGCAGCTCTTTATGGAAAAAGGGTATACAAATACAACTACCCAAGATATTGTGGATAAGGTCAATATATCAAGAGGGTTATTGTACTATCACTTTAAAAATAAAGAAGATATCTTATATTGTCTTGTCGAACAGTATTCGGAAAAATTATTGAAAGATATTTATCAGATTACATTTTCAAAAGATAAATCTGCAATAGAAAAAGTGAGAGGATTTATTGAAGCAACAATTATTTCTTCAGAACGTATTTCCGTCGAGGGGACTGAATTACAAAAGACCGTTGATTTAGAAGAAAATCGCTATATGATTGATAAATTATCTCATAAACTCATCAAAAAATTGACAATCTATTTTGAAAAAATCATTCAACAAGGGATAGAAGAGCAATCCTTTTTGGTTCAATATCCTTTGGAGACAGCGGAATTTTTGATGACAGCTTATGTGTTTGTCTCCAATAATATGAGTATAAAATATAGTGACAAAGAATCATTGGACGATTATTTAAGTGCCTATAAAATTTTTTTAGAGAGAACTCTAAACGCCAAAAATTTATTCGATTAAATTGAAATTATAGTGCCGATAGCGTAAGAAATTGTGCTATCGGTAAAATTTAAAACTAAAACTGACAATTTGTCAATAGGAGGTATTAATATGTTAGAAATCCGAAAGTTCACTAAAAGTTATGGGGAAAAGAAAGCAGTAGAGGGTATTTCTTTATCTATTCACTCAGGAGATATATACGGCTTTATTGGAGCGAATGGTGCAGGTAAAACGACGACGATTAAAGCGGTAGTCGGCATCCATGACTTTGATGGCGGAGAAATTATGATTGGAGGACATTCGATTAAGAAAGATCCAATTGCATGCAAAAAAATGATGGCCTTTATTCCAGATAACCCTGATTTATATGAACATTTAACGGGTGCTCAATATATCCATTTTATTGCAGATATATTTGAGGTTCCAACAGAAATCAGAGAAGAAAAAATTAAAAAATATGCAGAAGTTTTTCATATGACCCAAAATCTATCTAGAGTCATTTCAACCTACTCACATGGGATGAAGCAAAGGACTGCTATTATTGCTGCATTGGTCCATTCACCAAAATTATTAATTTTAGATGAGCCATTTGTCGGATTGGATCCTCAAGCAGCTTTTGAGTTAAAAAAAATAATGAAAGAGTGTGTTTCAGAAGGAGGCGCCATCTTCTTTTCTACTCACGTATTAGATGTAGCGGAAAAATTATGTAATAAAATTGCTGTGATAAAAAATGGAAAGATTATTTGTAACGGGGATACGAATGAAGTTAAAGGGAATCAGTCACTAGAATCATTTTTTATGGAGGTACAAGATTATGAGCAAAATGATGACTTTAATGAAAGCTCAAATGAATAATCTCATTCCTATTAATGAGATAAAAGAAAGAGGAAGTAAAAAACAAACGTCCATTGCTATCTCTTTTTTTGGAATACTGACTTTGTTTCTATTTGTTGCAGTATATAATTTACTTACCGCCGAAACATTAGTGCAGATGGGTCAGGGAGAATTAATTCCTGCATATATGGTATCAGTTTCTAGTTATTCAATCCTCTTTTTAACCATCTTCTATTCCAATAGCATTCTATTAGATAGTCGAGATTTGGATATACTTTTATCCTTACCTATAAAGAATTCAGATATTATTACTAGCAAATTCTTGTTTATCTACATATTAAATGTCTTAATCGGAATAGTTTTTACGTTACCGGGTGGAATAATTTGGATACAAAACGAGGGACAACCTGTTTTCCCTATTGTTCTCTATTTTTGTTCAATGTTTATGGTTCCTTTCATTCCGATGTGTCTCGCCTCTATAATGGGGATTGGGATAGTGGTTACTTCGTCTAGATTTAAACACAAAAAGTATATGTCCATTCTATTCGCATTTTTAGCTATTGGAGGTATCGGCTTTTTTGCAGCAATAGCGATGAATTCTGGAGATAAAGGCAGTAGCGTAGGAATCATTCTTGCAAAACAAATCATGCAATTATATCCTCTTTCTCAGCTTTTTGTTCAGCAAATACAGAGCGAGGTAGGAATGAGTGTATTTATCTTTCTTTCTATAGTGGTTTTTGTAGCTTTTATAAAAATTGTTTCGAAAAAATTTAGTCAACTGCACTTGTTGTCTAGAAGGGAGACAAAATATGTCTGTTCGAGCACTTCTTATCAGCAAAAATCCGTGTTCTTAGCTTTGTATCAAAAGGAAATGGGAAGATTTTTTAGCTCGTATATGACGGTCTTAAACGCAGGACTTGGAGTGGTTTTATTGTGCGCATTTAGCATCTTTTTATTGTTCAATTCTGTGGAGCAAATTAAAGAGAGTTCAGGGGTGGAAAATATAACAGAATATATTGCTACTTTTGCTCCTCTTTTTATTGCTTCGATGCTTTCACTTAGTTGTCCTGCTGCGTCATCAATTTCTTTAGAGGGTAGAAATATATGGATATTACAAACTTCTCCAGTAAAGATAAAGACCATCCTAAATGCGAAGATAGCTTTGACGCTTACACTGCACTTTATAGGGTACATGCTTTCGATTCTTACTTTTCTCTTTAAAATGGAGATGGATAGGATGCAATTCTTTAATCTTGTTTTTGTACCTGTATGCTATTCTGTTTTTATAACAATAGTGGGAATATTTTTTAATAAAAAATATCCAAATTATGACTGGGATAACGAAATGATCATTGTAAAACAGAGCCTACCTGTTATTGTAACGGCACTTGTGGGGTTCATTTCTTTAATGATTCCAATATTCCTCAATTGGATATTCCATCTTCAAATGATTTATGTTCTGCCAATCATATCGATGGGGTTAGTAGTGATGAGTTTGATGATGTATCGCAAAATGAGTCAATCCAATTTTATTTAAAAGGGGGATAAAAAATGAAAAATAGAGCAGTGAAAGATATACTTGTGCTTGTTTTTATGGTAATAGTTATTTATATTATTTGCTTGTTTTTACCAGATTCAATACCTATTCATTTTGATTTTAGAGGCAATGCAGATATGTATGTTAACAAATTTTTTCTACTATTTGCGACAATTATTCCCTATTCAGCATATTGGAAATTCTTTCGAAAATAAATTAACGAAAAAAACACCGACTGGGATTCCAGTCGGTGCTTTTTCATCTAAATGGCTTCGATAAAGTGTTCGGAATATTCTTTCCACATATCTGGACTAAATCTAGCTTTTTCAGGATTAAGAATCTTCTGATAAAGACGGACCGTGCTTCCATCTTCAATTGTATACGAGTATTCATATAAAAAATCAGTACGTTTGGCAAAATCACAAGAGTCTTTATGGTCACTTGCGATTTGGATTAAGAGGTTCGGAACTCCTTGTTGAACAAGGTACGGCTGGATTAATTGAAAAGCTTCAATCAAAACATCACGTTGCCAGTATTCTTGCAATAATGCGAAATCCATTAGATTGTTTTGCTCTGTGGAGACTTTCATAAAGCCAATTGGAAGGTCGTAATTCTTCATTTCAATGATAAAAAAGTACGGAGAATTCGCGATTAGTCGTGTATAAAAGTTCTCTGCATTTAAGTGAGACGGTGCAGATACCCATGGAAGGTTAGATGTTGCTAAAGGATCGTTTAGCAAAGACTTGATAATCTCCATGTCAGTTTCGTGAAAGGGCCTAAGAGTGATACGTTGTGATTCTAGTGTAGGTACGTTCATAATCGTTACCCCCTTTCTCTACCTGCATTATAGTCGTAATCCGTTGGAAAGTAAAGGGCGCAAATTGCTTTTATAACAATAATGAAAAGGGTTCCGAAAATATCTGAAAGAAACGGATATTTTCCTATTTCTTTGATAGAAGTTGTCAAATTCTGTCGACATTTTTTATCGTGACTTTAGTCATGGTACTTCGTGACTGAAGGGCCTACAGAGTGACCTTGGTTTTTGATAAAGTTAAATCATCAAGAACAAGCACGGAGGCAGACCATGATTAAAGTACATCAAATTAGCAAACGTTTTGGAAACAAGACAGCATTAAACCAAATTGAATTCAATGTCGATAAAGGAGAAATTTTTGGCTTCTTAGGACCAAGTGGAGCCGGGAAGACAACTCTCATTAATATTCTAACAGGGCAATTGAAAGCTGATGAAGGAACGACGGAACTCCTTGGAAAAGAAACGAAGAACTTAGCGCCAGAAGATTTAGCGCATATCGGTTTAGTCGGCGATTCGAGTGGATATTATGAAAAACTTTCCCTCGAGAAAAACCTCATCGTTTATGCAAAAATATATGGACTTCCAAATAGCCGAGTCGATGAAGTATTAGAACAAGTAGGACTTCTGGATAGTAAAAAGGTGATTGCAGAAAAACTTTCTACAGGGATGCGCCAAAGAATGTTTCTAGCAAGAGCGCTTCTCAACAAACCAGAATTACTCTTTTTAGATGAACCAACGAGTGGTTTAGATCCAATGACCTCTCAAAAAATTCACCGATTATTAAACGAGCTGAAGGAAAGTGGAACAACGATTTTCCTTACAACGCATGACATGGTGGAAGCAACCGAGATGTGTGACCGCATTTCCTTGCTTAACCAAGGAGATTTAGTAGAAATTGGAACCCCACGTGATATTATTCAAAAATACAATAAAGAAAAACGAGTGAAAGTAACGTTTAAAGACCATACTGAAAAAGTAGTACCTTTTGAAGCGTTAAAAGAGCAAGACTTAACAACAGTGGAAATGATGCACTCGATGGAACCAACCCTTGAAGAAATCTTTATTCAATTGACAGGAGAGAAATTAAATGATTAGAAGAATTAGCGCCTTAATTTGGCTACGTACTCAAATGATTTTAAGCAATGGAGCAATGCTGTTCCAAATTATTTTCCCATATGCGTTACTCGTCCTTTATGACAGATTTTTAAACCCAGATCATGACCCAAGTAAATCTCTTCAAATTTTGTTTATTATGTTACCGCTCGCGTTTAGTATATCGATGGGAACCATGATTACAATTATGTTGGCGGAAGAAAAAGAGAAAAAGAATTTGAAAACTTTATTCCTTAGTGGAATTCACTCAGTGGAGTATTTAATCTCTATTTTATTCTATCCAGTTCTCCTTGGCTGCATTACGATTGTGAGCTTCCCGCTTATTTTAAATGTGAACCTTTCAAATCATCTAGTGGAATATGGAGTAGTGATGACAAGCGTTGCTATCTGTGTTATCTTAGTGAATTTATTGGTGGGGGCTGTAACTGATACTCAAGCAAAAGCGCAAGTGAATGGAGTCATTCCGATGATGGCTGTTGCATTTCTACCGATGTTCTCTCAATTTAATGAGTCTATTTCAAAAGTGGCTCATTACACATTCATGGGGAACTTCATCGATTTCTTCTTAGACAAAGAATTCACGTTGAATTTCCAAAGCATGCTCGTTCCAATCGCGTGGATAGCGGTGCTCATTGTGTTAAACTTCTTCTTATTAAAACCAAAAGCCCAAAATTAAAACAAACAACTTCAAAAAGAGTGGTTTTGCTTCATAAAGCAAAGCTGCTCTTTTTGCATTTCATGATTTTTCAGAGTGAATTAGCTATTTTTTCCAAAAGTTTACATGAATAGATGGTATGTTAAAAGAAACGGCACAATGAATTAGCGAATGAACGCCATTGAAATTGGGCCGAATCGATGTACATTTCTGATTTTTTCTATTTTATAATGAGGATAGAAAGGAGACATAATGATTGATTTAAAAGCGCTTGTCCTATTTATGACCTTGATGGACTATCAAGAATTATCATTGTATGAACTTTCAGTAAAAGTAGGATTCTCTATAAAAGAGGTCAAAGAGGCGATTGATTATTTACACGCTTATTTGGAGAAGAAAAATATAGACCTTAGATGCGCAAAAGGAAAATATTTTTTAGAGAAGAATGATCAACAACTGACGGATATTGTTCAGTCGAAAGAATTGGTCTTGCCAAAGGAAACAAGATTAGCCTTGATTTATCTTTATACGTTTTGCAGGATGGAATATATTTCCAACAGTCACTACCAAGACTTCCTAAAGGTGAGCAAAAATACAACATTGTCTGATATTCAGTCGCTGAGAAAACTAATGACGAAAAACGAACTAGAACTAGGCTATAGCCGTGCTAAAGGCTATACCTTAATCGGCGAGGAATGGAAGAAGCATCAACTGGCCTTCAAGATGGTGGGGGAACTCTTAAATTCCCCGATTGGGCTATGGGGATTGGATTATGTACTGACTAGTTGGGCGCATAATGTTCGCTATGAAGTCATTGAGCAAATTGTAAAAGATTATTATAATCATCTCCAATTAACGCCGATTGCAGACCAATTAAAAGAATGTATTTATGATGTGGTCTTTGTGCTATGTCGCTACCAAAGAAATGTAGATCCTGTCGTGTTTTCTAAGACGCTAGTTTCTCCAGCGATAGAAGTCTTATCGAAAATCTTATTAGAAACGATTCGCGATTTAGGAATTATCGACCGTTCATTTACAATCAACGACCGACAATATGTGGCGATTTTGCTTTCTAGCTGTTTTGAAGGAGAAGTCGATTCAAACTTTGAGTACTTTAATGAATTGACGGATAAAATTATCCAGAAAATGGAAGAAGTCTCACTTCTGCAGTTCCAACAGAAAAGGACTCTAAAAGAGAACTTGAAGAAACACCTCATTCCAGCTTACTATCGGTTGAAATTTGGAATCCCAAGTACAAACGATTATACCCAAACGATTAAAGAGAATTATCCAGACTTATTCGAGTTGGTGAAAGCATCCCTATCGCCACTCGAAGAGGATATTGGGACAGCTATCCCTGAAAGTGAGACCGCTTACTTTGTGGCTCATTTTGGTGGCTATTTGAAGGAAGACCATCCGAAGTCTTCTTTACACTATAAAGCCGTGATTATTTGTCCAAATGGTGTGAGCTCTTCTTTAATAGTGAAAGAACATCTTTCTTTCCTTTTCCCTCAAATTGAATTTGTGAGGAATATTAAACTAGAAGATTTGGATGAGAAAGAAACGAAGGACTTCGATATGATTTTCTCCACGGTTAAAGTTCAAACGACCAAGCCTAATTATTTAGTATCGGTAATGCCTTCCCAGGAGCAAAATATTCATCTTGTGAATCTAGTTCAAAAAGACTTCCCAGAAATGAGTTTTCAAGATGGAGCAGTAGAAGAACTGCTTGCCATTGTACGCCAATATGCAGTTGTGACGAATGAATCTGGCCTTGGATTTGCCTTGAAGAAATACTTGAAACATGACATTAAGAGAAAGGAGAATCTACCATTGTTAGATGAATTATTAACGAAGGAAACCTATCAATATAGCCAAGAAAAAATGGACTGGAAAGACGCCATTCGTTTTGCGGCAGCTCCGCTACTAGAGCAACAAAAGATAACCGCTCATTACCCAGAAGCAATGATTCAGAAGGTAGAAGAATTTGGCCCGTTCATTAATCTAGGGAAAGGAATTGCCATCCCTCACGCTAGACCTGATGATGGGGTCAATGAAGTTGGAATGTCCATGTTAGTGCTGGAACAGCCTACGTATTTATTGGATGACCCAACACAGGAAATCCGACTGCTCATCTGCATTGCTGCGGTCGATAATGAAACCCATTTGAAGGCTTTAGCGCATTTGACGACCATCTTAAGAGATAATGAGAGTGTTCAAAAGCTATTAGCTTCCAAAAACTATGATGAAATCAAAAATATTATTAAACAGGAGGAGTAAAAGATGTTAAGAATCGGTACAGCTTGTGGTTCAGGTTTAGGATCAAGTTTCATGGTTCAAATGAATATTGAATCGGTTCTAAAAGAACTCGGAGTTACAAATGTAGAGGTGGAACATTACGATTTAGGAGGAGCCAATCCTAATGATGCGGATATTTGGATTGTCGGACGAGATTTAGCAGATTCGTCTGGTCACTTAGGGGATGTCAGAATCCTCAATAGCATCATTGATATGGATGAGTTAAAGGAATTAGTCACTAGTATTTGCCAAGAAAAAGGCCTTATTTAGAAGGAGGAAATGAAAATGAAATTTCTTTTAGATATCGTTAGTACTCCAGCCATATTGGTTGCCTTAATTGCCGTTATCGGTTTAGTGCTTCAAAAGAAAAGCTTACCAGATATTATGAAGGGCGGTATTAAAACATTCGTCGGATTCTTAGTGGTATCCGGTGGGGCAGGCATTATTCAAAATTCATTAAATCCATTTGGAAAAATGTTTGAACATGCGTTTAATTTATCAGGGGTTGTTCCAAATAACGAAGCTATCGTTGCTGTGGCCTTAACGACATATGGTTCTTCTACAGCGATGATTATGTTTGCCGGAATGGTCTTCAATATTTTGATTGCTCGATTCACTCGATTTAAATACATTTTCTTAACAGGTCACCATACGCTCTATATGGCGTGTATGATCGCTGTTATCTTATCGGTTGCTGGATTTACGAATCTTCCATTAATTTTACTTGGAGGATTAGCATTAGGAATCATCATGAGTGTTTCACCAGCCTTTGTTCAAAAATATATGGTGCAGTTAACAGGAAATGACAAAGTAGCTCTAGGACACTTTAGTGCACTAGGATATTGGTTAAGTGGATTTTTAGGAAGTATCTTTGGAGATAAATCTAAATCAACAGAAGATATTCATTTCCCTAAGAGCTTAGCTTTCTTAAGAGATAGTACTGTAAGTATCACGATTTCAATGACGATTATTTATGTGATTGTAGCCGTTTTTGCAGGTTCTACGTATATTGAACAAGAATTAAGCAATGGAACAAGCAGCCTTGTATATGCCTTACAATTAGCAGGGCAATTTGCTGCAGGGGTCTTTGTCATCTTAGCAGGGGTTCGTCTCATTCTTGGTGAAATCGTTCCAGCGTTCAAAGGAATTTCTGAACGTCTGGTACCAGATTCAAAACCAGCCCTTGACTGCCCAATCGTTTATCCATATGCTCCAAACGCTGTATTAATTGGATTCATTTCAAGTTTTGCAGGTGGATTGGCAAGTATGGTCATCATGATTCTTACAGGAACGGTTGTTATTCTTCCAGGGGTAGTTCCTCACTTCTTCTGTGGTGCGACTGCCGGAGTTATCGGAAATGCTTCTGGTGGGGTTCGTGGAGCAACCATCGGGGCCTTCTTCCAAGGCGTATTAATTAGTTTCTTACCAGTATTCCTAATGCCAGTATTAGGCGGACTTGGATTTGAGGGGTCAACCTTCTCAGATGCCGACTTCGGACTTTCTGGTATTGTACTAGGAGTCTTAAACCAATTTGGGTCACAAGGAGGCATTATCATCGGTATTCTACTAATCTTAGTAGTCATGGTTGGTATTTCTTTTGTAAAGAAACCAGCGACTAAGGGGGAATAAAGATGGCCTTAAGCGAGAGTAGACGAAATGAACTGATTCGATTTGCCAAGGAAATTCGGATGAACACGTTAGAATGCCTGAATCATTTAGGGTTTGGGCATTATGGAGGAAGCTTATCGGTTGTGGAAGTGTTAGCGGTCCTCTATAAAGAAGTGATGCCGATGACCCCTGAAGAGTTTGCGAAGAAAGATAGAGACTACTTTGTGCTCTCTAAAGGTCATGCAGGACCTGCTTTATATAGTACTTTGCATTTGAAAGGATTTTTCGATAAGGAATTTCTACTATCGTTAAACCAAAATGGGACTCATCTTCCTTCGCATCCCGACCGTAATTTAACTCCTGGAATCGATATGACGACAGGATCTCTTGGACAAGGGATTAGCGCTGCGACAGGGATTGCATATGGGCAGAAGATTAAAGAGGCCCCTTACTACACTTATACCATTGTCGGAGACGGTGAATTAAACGAAGGACAATGTTGGGAAGCCATCCAATTTGCCTCTCACCATCAGTTGAATCATTTTATCGTCTTTGTAGATGATAATAAGAAACAGTTAGATGGCAGAACGGCGGATATTTGTAACCCGCTTGATTTCGTGGAAAAATTTAAAGCGTTCGGCTTTGAAACACTCAGAGTAGACGGTCAGGATGTTGAAGCGATTTTTGAAGCGATTGAACAATTAAAACAGTCCACTCTCCCATCTCCTAAGTGCATTGTACTCGATACAGTGAAAGGACAAGGTGTCAAAGGAGTGGAACAGATTGAAGCGAACCACCATCTTCGCCCAACACCTGAACAAAAGGAAATGTTGAATCAAACGGTTGAACAATTGAGAGAAGAATTGGAGGTTGGTTCATGATGAGAGAGACAAAAGAATTACGCTTAGTTTATCGTGACTTCCTTCTTGAAGCGAATCGAGAGCATCAAGAGCTTGTCGTTTTAGAGGCCGATTTATCGAGCTCCATGGCGACGCATAAGCTTGGAGAAATTCTCGGAAAGAGATATATCAATGTGGGGATTATGGAAGCTGAAATGGTAGGAGTTGCTGCAGGACTATCGATTTTAGGGTTCAAGCCATACTTGCACACCTTTGGACCGTTTGCCACTAGACGCGTTTTCGACCAGTTGTTTTTATCGCTAGGATATGCACAACTGGATGCGACAGTAATTGGTTCAGATGCTGGAGTAACCGCGGAAATGAACGGCGGCACACATATGCCATTTGAAGAAATTGGACTAACCAGGTTGATTCCTGGAGCGACAATCTTCGAAGTGAGTGATGATATTCAACTTCATGCGGTATTGAGGCAGACCTTGAATCTGAAAGGACTTAAATATGTTCGAACCATTCGAAAAGCACCTGAAGCCATCTATACTCGCGAAGAGGACTTTTCTAAAGGATTTGTAGAATTGAAATCTGGAGAGGATTTAATCATTATCGCAACTGGCATAATGGTAGCGTCTTGTTTGCGAATAGCTAATGAACTCTCCAAGCAAGGCCTGGATATTGGAGTGGTCGATTTATTTAGAGTGAAGCCATTACCAGAAGAATTGCTGGCTTTATATCGAGGGCTACCAATTCTCAGTGTTGAAAATCATAATCAAATCGGTGGAATCGGAAGTGCGCTCTGTGAACTCTTCTCAACAGATTTGAATACCCCGGTTTTTAGAATGGGAATTCAAGAACGATTTGGACAAGTCGGGAAGGTGGATTTCCTTCTCCAAGAATACGGTCTAGACGAAGCGAGTATAAAAGATAAAATCCTATCGATTCTTCACTATTAATGACAAAGTTGCTTTTCTACAATTGTGGAAAAGCAACTTTTTTTGTTGCTGTTTAAACATAAAAAACATGAGAATGATAGGCTTTTTGGAGCAAGAAAGTATCTAAAAAAAGCAATATGTATCATTTTTGATACATATTAAAAATGATACAATCGATAAAAATGGAGGTGGATTTATGCGGTATAAATGTGAATTTACAAAAAAACATTATAAAGAATTGTTGAAAATGCGGTATGGGAGACTGGTTAAGACTGCTGCGATGATGCAACTGATTGAAGAGGAAGGAGTCACTCCAGAGATGATTGAAAAATGGGGAGATTATGATGAAAAAGAAGGGGTTATGTATTTGACCTTTGAAGTAGAAGATATTACGAAAGGAGTGAATGGCAGTGTGTTCCTTAAGAGAAGAGTCGTTCGCGATTATAGCATCCCGCTATCCGAACTTTAAGGAGGATTTGGCAAAAGAACTAGCAAGACATAGGGCTTCCCTTCGTATCATTAAACTCCGTTTGGAAAGTAATTTATCCAGGGAGGAATATGCAAAGAAAGTTGGTATTGAACGAACGAATCTTTCACGGTTAGAGAGTGGAAAGAAAAATCCAAATCTTTCGACACTCATCGAATTAGCTTACAAAAACGGATATGAGGTGGATATTCAGTTGAAACCTCAAAAATTCTAAGGCAGGTAGTTTGTCGCTTCATTTCTTGTAAGATTATCGTTTCTCTTGGGAGTTTGTTATAATACAAGAGTAGAATTGGAGGAATGAAAATGGCAATCTATCTTATTACTGGAGTAGTATTGGTGGCTCTGATTGCTTCCATGTGGAGAGATAATCGCAGTTTATGGAACCCAGCACTCCTTATTATTGCGGTGTTTTTTGGATATTTATCAGTAGTTCAGGCGGTATATCAATCTGGAAGCGAGGCAGGACATCTGCTGGTGTTAATCATCGGATTTTTAGGCGTGCCCTTTGTAATCTTCCTGAGTGGCTTTTTCTTTATTTATAATGGAATCGTTCTTCTAAAACGGGAAGGAAAATCTAAGTCGAATTTCTTATCGCTTGGAATGGGCTTTTTGATTTTACTATTCTTTGGCGTGATCATTATTCGTGCGCTCAATAATCAGTATTTTTATGAAAATCACTGGCTGAATATATTCTTGATCTTTTTTATCTACTCCTATGTTATTTTTGGATTTGCCTTTTTTGGATTCCTATTTTACTCGATTTTGTATGTGTTTATTCCAAAGAGAAAACAGTATGATTTCATCATTATTCACGGTGCTGGATTATTAGACGGAGAACGAGTAACGCCGCTTTTAAAACGTCGGATTGATAAAGCGGTCGAGGCTTTTAAAAAATCAAAAAATCCAAATATCAAACTGATCGCAAGTGGCGGGAAAGGAGCCGATGAGAAGGTTTCAGAAGCGCAGGCGATTTTGAATTACTTACTGGAAGAAACGGATGTTCCAAGAGAGTCCGTATTGCTTGAAGAAGAGTCGAGAACGACCTATGAAAATTTATTATTCTCAAAACGATTAGGGGAAACATTCCTCAAAAACCCACGATTCTTATTTGTAACGAATGACTATCATGTTTTTCGAACCAGTACCTACGCTAAAATGATTGGTATGCAAGGGGATGGGCTTGGCTGTACAACGGCGAGCTATTATATTCCTTCTGCGTTCATTCGGGAGTATGTGGCTCTTTGTGTGAAAATGAAATGGATGTTTATCGGGTTTTACCTGCTTCTGGCGATGGCGATTACACTCTCTTACAAAGGAATTCTATGGTAATAGTGAAGCTGCTCTGACATGGTTAGAGTAGCTTTTTTGTATGGGGGATTGCCTTTTTATTTCCACTAAAAGACGGTATAATAAATGTGATAAACTCTGGAGGAACAGAAATGAAGAAAAACGAATTTTATACAGTAACGATCGAGGATTTAACGCATGAGGGACTCGGGGTTGGGAAGGTCGATGGATTCCCGCTATTTATCGAGAATAGTATCCCTGGAGAAGTCGTATGTGTGAAGACGATGAAGATTGGAAAAAGTTATGGCTACGCGCGTGTGGAGGAGTGGCTGGAAGTGAGCCCGAACCGTGTGGAGGTAAAAGACGCCCTCGGAACACGTGTGGGGACGATGCCACTGCAACATATGACCTACGAGAGCCAGCTGGCCTTTAAAGAGCAACAAGTGAAAAATGTGATGACGAAAATCGCGAAGATGCCAGAATTAGAAGTACGTCCAACTCTTGGGATGGAGAGTGCGCTGGGCTACCGAAACAAGGCGCAAATTCCAGTGCGTACAGTAGAGGGTCAGTTGACGACGGGCTTCTTCAAGAAGAACTCGCATGATTTGATTCCGATTGAAGACTTCCATATTCAAGACCCTGAAATCGACCGCTTAATTGTGGCCGTGCGTGATATTTTAAGAAAGTATCCAGTGGTGGCGTATGATGAGGCCAACAATACGGGTGAATTGAAGCATATTATCGTTCGACGAGGTCTACGTACGAAACAAGTAATGATTATTTTCGTGACGAGAACAAAGGGGTTGCCACAAGCGGAGGCGATTGTAAGAGACATTACAGCAGCACATCCGGAAGTAGTGTCTATCGTGCAAAACATCCAACCCAAGCCAACGAACGTCATCATGGGACGTGAGTCGAAGGTGTTGTTCGGGGAAGATGTGTACGAAGAGAAATTGTTCGAATTCACGTTTAAGATTAGCGCGCGTTCGTTCTTCCAAGTCAATACCGTGCAAACCGAAGTGCTCTATCAACAAGCCATCGACGCTGCGGATTTGAAGGGCGGCGAGACGGTCGTGGATGCGTATTGCGGAATCGGGACAATGAGCTTGGCTTTTGCCCGCGATGCGAAGAAAGTCTATGCCATGGAAATCGTGGATGATGCGATTGTAATGGCTAAGGAAAATGAGAAACTCAACGGTGTGACGAATGTGCACTTTGAAACGGGTGCGGCTGAGAAAATCATGCCACGCTGGAAGGAAGAAGGCATCCAGCCAGATGTGATTGTGGTGGATCCACCGCGCAAAGGGCTCGACCTTGCCTTTATCGAAGCAGCGTGTGCAACAGGTCCTGAACGCATCGTGTATGTCAGCTGTAACCCAGCAACCCTCGCTCGCGACCTTGTACACTTCAAGGAACGAGGCTACAAGGCACAGTATGTGCAACCCGTGGATATGTTCCCGATGACTGCGCATGTGGAGACTATTGTGTTGCTACAACGAGCAGATACGTAGAAATCCTTTATTTCAAGCACTTTTTTAAGCATATCGTCTTTACAGGACAAGGCGATAAAATAAGAAATAAGGAGATAAAAGACTACATCAATGTTTCTGTAGTGATTGATATGGAGTGTGGAGATACAAGGAAATAGGCAGGCTACGTTTATAGGAAACTTATTTACATTTAGGAGGGTTAATATGAAACCGATTAGTTTGGCAGAAAAATTAATGTTTAATACTGTGAGAATAGAAACTCTTGATGGCTCTTCTGGAACAGGATTCTTTTTTAACTTTAAGCAAGGAGAGCTTACGATTCCTGTTCTTATTACCAACAAACATGTTGTAAACTATAATAGAACGGAAACAGTAAAGTTTCTTCTACATTTAAGAGAAGAAGATGATGAAACTAAAGAAAACTATGCACTTACATTACAGACAGAATGGTTTTTTCATTCTGAAAAAGATTTGTGTTTCACATTTATAAATCCAATATTTGAGGAAGTAAAAAAGCGAACAGGAAAAGAAGTGTTTTATTTAGCTAGCGAGGAAAGCTTGATTCCTAGTCTAGAGAAATTAATGGAATTGAGTGCTTTAGAAGAAATTGTAATGATTGGATATCCAATAGGATTATGGGACAGTAAGAATAATTATCCTATTTTTAGAAAAGGATATACAGCGTCACACCCTGCTTATGATTTTAACAAAAAAGGGATAGCTTTAGCAGACATTTCTGCATTTCCAGGGTCATCTGGGTCCCCAATTTATATTTTAAATGAAAGTAGTTACTCTGATAAAAAAGGTAACACGTATTTTGGGAATAGCAGGTTAATTTTTTTAGGTATTCTTTATGCGGGTCCAACAATGAATGCAAACGGTGAGGTATCAGTCATTGATATACCTACACAACAAAAAGTAGTCAGCAGAACATCAGTAATGACTAATCTAGGCTATTATGTTAAATCTGCAGAATTACTTGAATTTAAAACCATTATTCAAGAGAAAATAGCCCAGCAAAATAACAATTGAAATTAATTATTACTCAAAAACAAATAAATCTAAATATGCTTAGACGTTCTGATTAAAAGGAGCGTCTATTTTTTTACCAATTTTTGAAAGGACGTGGTACTACGAAAATAGAAAAACAAGAAAACAAAGGTCGCTCACCACCGTGAAAAACCATCAAACAAATGAGATTCATTCAACCATAAGAAAGGATAGGAAACAATATGGAACTTAAATTTGTGATTCCCAACATGGAAAAAACATTCGGAAATTTAGAATTTGCTGGTGAGGATAAAATCCTACAGCGAAGAATCAACGGACAGCTTGCCATCTTGTCAAGAAGCTATAACCTCTAATCAGATGTACAACGTGCAGATGATATTGTGGTGGTACTTCCCGCTGAAGCTGGCGAAAAACATTTTAGCTTTGAAGAACGTGTAAAACTCATCAATCCGCGTATTACTGCCGAGGGCTATAAAATCGGCACTCGTGGCTTTACCAACTACGTCTTAGAAGCTGACGATATGATTAAGGAATAGAAAGAGAGGAAAAATTATGAGATTAGCCAATGGCATTGTTTTAGAAAAAGACCCTACATTCGGGGAATTAAAGTTCTCTGCACTCCGTCGTGAAGTAAGAATCCAAAATGAAGACGGTACAGTATCAGATGAAATCAATGAGTTCTTGACAACATTTTTTAAGCTCTATCCTACTTCAACCATGAGTGAATTATCTTATTATGTGAATGAGGGTATTTTGAAAACTATTGGCAAAGACTATATCTTTCAAGAGCTGGTCAATCCGATTTACAATCGAAAGGATAATCAAGTGACGGTTTCGCTGTCAGTAAAATATCTTGACCAGCAGACAAAAGCGACACAAGTATCTCAATTCAATTTAACACTTGAAAAGAGCAGTAGTAACTGGAAAATTATAAAGTAAAATGAAAATAGCGTATAGCCCACACATATTTCTGTGATCTATACGCTGTTTTTTGAAACTATATATTATTAAGATAAGATAGATTATCTTTCATTTTTTCTACAATTAGATTCTTTAGTTTAGTTGGTTTGATAGATATGGCTTCTTTTCCATAAGACAGAAAGTAATTTGAAATGAAATTTTCCTCCTTTTTATTATAGTAGCCTTTAATCATCGGAGTTCCAGCAGTATAGACTAATTTCATTGAGGGGTAATTTTCCTTTATGAATATATCAACACCTTTATCTGTTATTGATACCTCAAAATCAGTTGCGTCCTTTTCCTTAAATTGCTGTTCAGTGAGAGATTGTAGTATTTCAGAATCAATAGGAAACCTATTTTCGTTACTTGCTAATGACAGTATTTTATCGCAACGAAATACTTGGAGTTTCTCGCTATCATGATTATAAGCAGTAACGTACCATTGACCAAATGATGTAGAAATATTCAGAAATTGAACTGTATATGAATGATTCGTGTTTAACCTTTTATAAGTAATATCGTTTACTGAATTGTTTATGGCAGAATATAAAATATCCTTTAAGAGTGGGCATTCATTTACCTGTTTTGAAGAAACAAAACTAAAGACACTTTCCATTGTATCTAAATTTAGCTGATGTTCTTTAGAAATACAGCATTCAAATTTCTGCTTCAATTTCTGTAAATCTAAGTCAAAAGGGGTTGATTGATACTCCCTTAAAGTTAGCATTGAAAAATAAATAGCGTACATTTCATCAAGAGTAAAGATAATCGGGGATAATAAACGGTTTTGTAGAACGCCATATCTTCCGTATCTACCATGTTCAGAAAATATTGGCATACCGATATTTTCCAGAGATTGAATATCTCTTAGTGCAGTGCTTTTTGAAATATTATACTTCTCCATTAAATCACTTAAATTAAAATAATTCCTATTGTTTAGATATATCATCATATCATGAAGACGTTCTGATTTATTCATAAGATAACTCCTTTCGCTAATAAAGGTGTCATGAAATGACATCTTTATATAGTATACTATAGATATATCAAAAATACAGGAGGAAATCAAAATGAGCAAAAAACTTTTCTTATCATCATCTTTCGAAGATGTGGTGACCTTACTTCCAGAATTCGAGAAAAATCTTGTAGGCAAAAAGGTAACTTTTATACCTACTGCAAGTATCGTTGAGCAAGTAGCATTTTTTGTTGAATCAGGCAAAAAGGCACTTGAGGAACTTGGATTAATTGTTGATGAATTAGAGTTGTCTACAGCAACTGCCGAAGAAATAGAATCAAAAATAACCAATAATGATATTATCTATGTTACTGGGGGCAATACATTTTTCTTACTTCAGGAAATGATAAGAACAGGTGCAGATAAGTTAATTATCAATGAAGTTAATTCAGGAAAACTATATATTGGAGAATCTGCGGGAGCGGTTATAACTGCTCCAAGTATAGAGTATATTAAGTCGATGGATAGCCCAGAAAAAGCACCTGACTTAATCGATATTAAAGGTTTTGGCTTTGTTGATTTTCATGTGTTACCTCATTATACCAATCAGCCTTTTATGAAAATAGCACACAAGATTTTTGAAGATTATTCATCTGAATTGATATTAAAACCAATTAGTAATAATGAAGTAATTTTGGTAGATGGCAAAGAAACAGTTACTAAAGCAAACTAAATTGAAATGAGTGATAATCATGGGGTTAAATATTGATTATTATGTCCAATTTGTAAATCTAAAACAAGAGTAAAGATACGGAAAGATACCCTAGTTCAGAACTTTCCGCTATACTGCCCTAAATGCAAACAAGAAACTTTAATAAGTGTGGATTCTTTCAAAATAACAGTAATCAAAGAGCCAGACGCAAAGACGTAGAGCCGATAATTTGAGGTTTAATCAATCTCATCTTATCGGCTCTTTCTGTTATGTATTCTCATTATGCTTAGTCTTTAATACTTCTAACTTCCTTGATACCATTGGCTAAAGCTTCAATCAATGACAGTTCTTTATCAGTGAAGTTATCCAATAGTTTTTCTTACCACGTAATGATCTGGTGCATTTCACCAGATCATTACGTGGTAAGAAAAACTCATCAACGGAGACATCAAGTAATGATACAAGGTCGTAAAGAACTTGTATGCTGGGGTGTTGTCCCTTATTTTCAATATTGGTTAAGTACCGTGGGTCAATTTCAATCAATGCTCCCACTTGTTCACGAGTTAAACCTCGTTTCAATCGAGCTTCTTTAATGGCTAAACCAAAGGCTCTAAAATCATATTTATCTTCTTTTTTACGCATAATAAACCACCTCTATACATTTTACTGTTCCTATTAAATTAGAAACAGGTATAGAAAAACGCATTATATTGTTTATGAGTTCGTGTTTGATGCATTTCATAATAAGCACTACTAAACACCAATAAAAAAAATCGTTATTTGGTAGTGCTATTTTGTGCTGGTGAAAACTATTGATTACTTCCAAATGGCGGTTCGTTGGAGGTTTAAGTCGCCATGAAGTATATCATATACAATCAAGTTCCCTACATTGAATATTTATCAAAAAAAATTATGAGCCAGCGATAGATAAATACGTCGTTCAATGTGGTTTTACAAATCATATAGAAAGAACAATTAAAGCATGTAAACAGATAAATCAATCTGTTTATGTGCTTTTTTGGTTGTTTAGAGCATATATTCAATTTTTTTAATCGATAATGCAACAAATTCCCCTTTCACGTTGGGACTAAGAGTGAAAGGAGATAAAAGAGCAAGGCTCACTTCCTTTCAAAAGAAAGGAGGTGAGAAACATGAAACCATCTTCTTTTCAAACAACGATAGAAAATCAGTTTGACTATATCTGTAAACGTG